>JACPGD010000196.1 GCA_016182645.1 Candidatus Hydrogenedentota bacterium
GGTGGAGATGGTGATGCCGGGCGACAACGTGCGGATCACGGCGGAACTGATCACGCCGATCGCCATGACCGAGGAATTGCGCTTCGCCATCCGCGAAGGCGGCCGCACGGTCGGCGCCGGCGTGGTGACGAAGGTCATCGAGTAAGAAACGTAGCTCCCATGTGTCATGGGAGCTTCTGGAAAGCAACTCCCATTGCAAATGGGAGCTACGCAAGAAACAGGTATGATACAATGCGTGAACAAGTGATTTTACAGTGCACCGACTGCAAGCGCCGGAATTATACGGCCACGCGTGACAAGCGCAAGCGGCCCGAGCGCCTCGAACTGAAGAAATACTGTAAGTTTGAGCGCAAGCACACGGTGCACAAAGAAGTCCGCTAGCACGTCAAGGCCTTTCCGCAGGAGTGTAGCACAATGGCTAGTGCAGCGGCCTCCAAAGCCGAAGGTTGGGGGTTCGAGTCCCTCCACTCCTGCCATCTTTTCCATTTATTATCTGGGTGAGGGGTCTACATGGCCAAGAACACAACCACAGCAACCGAAGCGAAGCCGGGACCGATCGAGCGGCTGAAGAACTTCCTGCAGGAAGTCCGGGCCGAACTCAACAAGGTCACCTGGCCGACCATGGAAGACCTGCAGGTCAGCACGAAGGTGACGCTGTTCCTTCTGGGTGTGATGGCCGTCATCATCTTTGGTTTCGACCAAGTTTTTCAGTTTGTCGTGTTGATGCTGTTGAATCTGACGACCTAGGAGCAGGCGTGTGACCGAAGAGATCGTGGAACAGACCGAAAGCCTGGCCCCGGAGGAACCGGAGGTTCAGGGTGAGTTTCAATTGCGCGAGCCGCCCCAGGACGGCATCAAACGGCGTTGGTATGCCCTGCATGCCCACTCGGGCCAGGAGGCCAACGTCCGCAACATGTTGCTCCAGGGATCGGAGCAGCATGGACTGCGCGACCTCGTCACCAACGTCTTGGTCCCGATTGAAGAAGTCTCGGAAGTGCGCTCCGGCGAAAAGAAAACCGCCAAGCGCAAGTCGTTCCCAGGCTATGTGTTCGTACAGCTTCCCGAACACCCCGAAAAGTATGCCGAGCTCTGGCACCTCATCAAGGAAACGCCCGGCGTCACCGGGTTCATCGGCTCGCGCACCGCGCCGGTCCCGGTCGAAGATGAAGAAATTCTGGCCATCGTCGAAGTGGCCCGCGGTGAACGCGCGCGGCCCGTCCCGAAGGTTTCCTTCCAGCCAGGCGAACGTGTCAAGATTATTGACGGTCCCTTCGCCAATTTCCTCGGCAACATTGATGAAATCAACCCCGAACGCGGCACCATGAAGGTGCTCGTCGAAATATTCGAACGCCTGACCAGCATTGAAGTGGAATTCTGGCAGGTCGAGCAAGTCTAACGGAGAACCCATCTCATGGCACCCAAGAAGAAGGTCGTCAAAGCGCTTATTAAGCTGCAAGTCCCCGCGGGCGCGGCCAATCCGGCGCCGCCGGTCGGCCCGGCACTGGGCCAGCACGGCGTTAACATCATGGACTTCTGCAATCAGTTCAACGAGCGCACGCGCGACCAGCAAGGGCTCATCATCCCCGTCGTGATCACGGTGTTTGATGACCGCAGCTTCAGCTTCATCACCAAGACGCCGCCCGCGCCCGTGCTCCTCAAGCGCGCCGCCAAACTCGCGAAAGCTTCCGGCGAGCCGAACAAGAACAAGGTCGGCTCGGTGACTGATGCCCAAGTCGAGGAGATCGCCAAGCTGAAGATGCCGGACCTGAACGCGGCCTCGCTCGAATCGGCCAAGAGCATGGTTCGCGGCACCGCCCGCAGCATGGGACTCCTTGTCGAATCGTAGTTCTTTTTGTCTTTTACGTACTTTCTGTCCTTAAGTTCCTCAAAGCAGTGGGAGGGCAGCACGCCCGCTCGCACCACGGAGATTGATTCATGCCGAAACTCAGCAAGCGCATGCAGAAAGCCACGGCCAAGGTCGACAGCACCCGCACCTACACCCTCGCCGAATGCGCCCAGCTCGTCAAAGAAAACGCCACCGCAAAGTTCGATGAAACCGTCGAGCTGGCCTTCCTCCTCGGCGTTGACCCGCGCCACGCCGAACAGATGGTCCGCGGCGCGGTGTCGCTGCCGCATGGCACCGGCAAGAAAGTGCGCGTGGTCGTCTTCTGCAAGCAGGAAGAGCAAATTAAGGCCGCCAACGAAGCAGGCGCCGAGGAAGTGGGCGCCGAAGAACTGTGCGCGCGTGTGGCCGGTGGTTGGACCGATTTCGATGCCGCCGTGGCCGCCCCCGACATGATGGGCGAAGTTGGTAAACTCGGCCGCGTCCTCGGCCCGCGTGGATTGATGCCCAGCCCCAAGGCCGGCACGGTCACGCCAAAAGTCGGCGACGCCGTCCGCGAGATTAAGCGCGGCAAGATCGAGTTCCGCGTCGACAAGAACGCCAATATCCACGTACCTGTCGGCAAGGCCTCGTTCCCGGCGGAGCAAATCCAGGAGAACGCCTCCGCCGTCATTGGCGCCATCATCAAGGCGCGGCCCGCCGCCGTGAAGGGCACCTATCTCAAATCTTGCTGCATGAGCAGCACCATGGGGCCGGGACTGAAAATGGACCCGTCCAGCCTCACCTCCCAATTCGCCTAGTCCTTTGATTGTGTTGGAATTTATCGCACCTGCGCTGGGGAGTTGTCCATGAGCACCGCAAGAAACCGGCTTCTGTTCACGTCTGAATCTGTCACCGAAGGCCATCCGGACAAGGTCGCTGACAACGTCTCCGATGCGGTCCTCGACGCCATGTTGGCGCAAGACCCCATGAGCCGCGTGGCCTGCGAAACACTGGTCACCACCGGGCTGTGCGTCGTCGCCGGCGAAATCACCACCAAAGCCATCGTGGACATCCCGCTCGTCGCGCGGGAAACGATCCTCGATATCGGATACAACGGCGGACACTCCGGATTCGATGGCAAGACCTGTGCCGTCATGGTCGCCATTGACAAGCAATCCCCCGACATCGCCATGGGCGTCGATGAATCCGATAATCATGAGCAGGGCGCCGGCGACCAGGGCATGATGTTCGGCTACGCCTGCAACGAAACCGCGGAACTGATGCCGCTGCCCATCCTCCTGGCGCACAAAATCGGCCTGCATCTCTCGCGCGCCCGCAAGAACGGCGAGATTCCCTGGCTCCAGCCTGATGGCAAGTCCCAGGTGACCGTCGAGTACGCGGAGGGCAAACCGCGCCGCATCGACACCATCGTCGTGTCCAATCAGCACTCCCCCGAGGTTTCGAATGAGACCATTCGCGACACGATTATCGAACGGGTGGTCAAACCGATTCTCCCCGAAGAATATGTACAGGGCGACATTACCTACCACATCAATCCGACCGGCCGCTTCGTGGTCGGCGGGCCCGTGGGCGATTCAGGCTTGACGGGCCGCAAGATCATCGTCGACACCTACGGCGGCATGGGCCGCCACGGCGGTGGCGCCTTCAGCGGCAAGGACCCTTCAAAGGTAGACCGGAGCGCCGCCTATATGGCCCGGTACATGGCCAAGAATGTCGTCGCCGCCGGGCTGGCCGAGCGCTGTGAAGTCCAGTTGGCTTACGCCATCGGTGTCGCCCGCCCCGTTTCCATCAATGTCACCACTTTCGGCACGGGGAAAATCTCCGACGACAACTTGTCGGACATCCTGAGCCAGCACTTCGACTGCCGCCCCGCCGCCATCATCCGCCATCTCGACCTGCGCAAGCCGATCTATCGCAAGACCGCGGCCTATGGCCACTTTGGGCGTACCGATGCCGGCTTTGCCTGGGAAGAGACGGACCAAGCCACGGCCCTCCGCGAAAAAGCAGGCAGTTGACCCAGTAGTGCAGCGCTCGCCGAGCGCGGCACTGCACCTGCGCTCACACCCTGAGTTTTCGGCAAGATCAAGTCGCGCGCTCGGTGAGCGCGCGACTACTGAATTGTGCAGCGACGGTACGAAAGATGATCCCTCCACACCCTTTGCAGCGAGTCTCGCCTGGCGCCTTCTGGGCCCTCTATTGGTTTGCGCTGGGCGCCACGTTCTTCCTTGCGGCGGCGCTTGGTCAACTCGGGCGGCCATACGAGTCGAAAATGGGCGCCGCGGGCCAGACGTACACCGTGCTCGACCTGGAATTCGCCGGCTCCGCGCGCCAACTCGATGCAATGCTGGAAGTGTGGGGGCCGGAAGGGCGGCGCGCCGCCATTATGCAGACGCTGTTGGATTACTTTTTTCTGCTGGCGTATTCCACGACCATCGCCATGGGCGTGCTCGCCCTGGCGGGCCACACACAGGGCCGGATGGCGGCCGCGGGAGTACAATTGGCCTGGGGACAATGGCTCGCGGCCGCGCTGGATGCCCTCGAGAACAGCGCGCTGCTCGTATCGCTGCTGGGCACGCCGGCAAACCCCTGGCCGCAGATTGCCTTCGCCTGCGCGGCGGCCAAATTCGCGCTCGTGTTCGCCGGCCTGCTCTACGTCTTGTTCGCGCTGCCCTTGGCCTATCGCCCAACTCCATCGGCACTCGGTCGGTGAACTTCGACGCACGCAAGCCTTCAAATTGCGCGCGGGCGCCTATAGGCCCTATACGTCCTATATACCCTTAGGCCAATTCTTCCAGGATAAGCGCGCCGTACAGCGCGAGCCGGTGCGGCCCGAGCGTCGGGATTTGCGCAAGCTCCTCCAGCGTCGTGGGACGCGTCTGCGCGAGTGCCCACATCGTCTCCCGCGTCAGGATGACGTCCGACTCGACGCCGCGCTGTTGCGCCGTCTCCTTGCGCCACCGTTGCAGTTTGTCATAGCGGTCGAGCACGGCGGCGGACACACGGTTCGAGCGCCGGGGTGGATGCGGTGCGGGGCCCTGACTTGATTCCGCGACGAGTCGCAGCATTTCGGCGGCATAGTGCCGTTTTACTGCGCCCGGAATGCTCGGCACCGCGTTGAGTTCCTTCAGTGAGCGGGGCGCGTGCCGCGCGACCACGATGATCACGTCATTCGTGAAGATCTTGAAGGGGGGCAGGTTCCGGCGTTTCGCCTCCTCCTCGCGGAACAGATACAGCGCCGCCACGATGGCCTGCGCCTGCGGTGGCAGTTCGCGCACGCCCCGCAAGCGCCAGAACCCGTCCGGGTCGAACAAGCGCTCCGGCACGCGCACGTCGGCCTCGCGCGCGAAAATCTCACGCGCCTCCTCCATCAGACCCGCGGCTTCGAGCTTCACTGCAAGGTCATCCCGCAGTTGCAGCAGGTAATGCGTGTCTTTGTACGCATACTCGAGTTGTTCGTGGCTCAGCGGGCGCCGGGCCCAATCCGTCTTCTGGTACTTCTTACTGAGCGTCACTTCATAGAATTCGCGCAGGAACCACGCCAGACCCATGTTCGTATAGCCAAGAATGCGTGCCGCCCACATGGTGTCGAACAGGTTTACCGCCTGCCAGCCAAACTCGCGCTTGAACAAGATCAGGTCATACTCGGAAGCGTGAAAGACTTTTTCAACATTGGCATCAGCCAGGATTTTGCCGAGTTGGCCAAGATCGAAGCCAGCCAAAGGGTCGATGATGTAGTCTTGCCCGTGAATGGACAATTGAATGAGGCAGAGGTGCTCGCGGTAGACGTAGAGACTGTTCGCCTCGATGTCGAGGGCGATGCGATTGGAAGCACGCACGCGGTCCAGGCAGCTTGACCACGACTCGGCGTTGTTAATCAGTTGGTAGGGCGTCGACTGCATACAAAGTGTGGATAAGGATAATTTGTCTCTCCCTATATTCTACACAGTTGCAGCGGCATATGAAACGGCATTGTGAAAAATGCGCAACCCCGCGCCTTCCGCCGGCAGCGTCTCCCGCGTCCAGCGCGGATGGTTGGTGCGGTGAACATGCGCCTCTGGGTGGGGCATGAGTCCTAGAATCCGGCCGCTCGGATCGCAGATCCCCGCGATGTCGTCTACTGACCCGTTCGGGTTGGCCGGGAACGCGCCGCTGGCGGGTGCGCCATCGCGCTGCACATAGCGCAACACAATCTGCCGGTTCTGCTCCAGCCGCGCCAATACTTCTGCATCGCGTACCACGAATTTCCCCTCGCCGTGCCGCACCGGCACTTCCAAGAGCTCCACGCCCCGCGTCCACACGCAGGGGGAAGCGGCGGCGGCCAGCGTCACCCACCGGTCCTCGAAACGGCTGCTGTCGTTGTGCGTCAGCGTGACCTCCTGCGCGAATTGCCCATCGAAATAGGGCAACATGCCCATTTTCGCCATCACCTGAAACCCATTGCAGATGCCGATGGCCAGCTTGCCGTCGTCCAGGAATTTCTGGAGCGGCCCACCCAACCGGTAGCGCAGCCGGTTCGCCAGGATCTTGCCCGACGCAATGTCGTCGCCAAAAGAAAAACCCCCGGGTATCGCAAAGACATGGTGCCAATCCAGGCGGCTCGGGTCAGCGATGAGATCGTTCAAGTGCACCAGTCTCGCCCGCGCGCCCGCGCGCTCGAATGCGAACGCGGTTTCCCGCTCGCAGTTGATGCCGAAACCCGTCAACACCAAAACCCTTACCGCCAACGTTCAACCTCCCTCAGTAGTCGCGCGCTCGCCGAGCGCGCGACTTGACCATTGCATCCCGGCCTGTCCATGTCCGCCCGCGCTTTCCTAGCTCTCCGTGTTTGTCCGTGTCGGTCCGTGTCCATATCCCGCTCACAACTGCAACGGCCGTTGCCACGCCTGCTTCAATTCGCCCACTTTCGCGCGCACCAGCGTCTGCCCATCGCGCGCAATGTTGAACTCGTCCTCCCCTGTCACGCGTCCCAGAAAGTGCACTGACTGCCCCTGCATCCTCGCCTCAAACTCTGTTTGGTTTTCTGGACGGATCGTCGCCACGAACCGGCCCGGGGTCTCGCTGAAAAGCGCCGCTTCCATGGGCAGTCCGCGCAGCGGTCCAAGATCAAGCGCCATACCCAACCCGCCGGCAAACGCCATCTCCGCCAGCGCCACCGCCAACCCGCCGTCCGAACAATCGTGGCACGACGCCACCAACCCCGCCTCCATCACCTCCGCCAGTGAGTCATAGAGCCTTCGCGTGCGCGTCGTATCGACCTGCGGGACAGCACCTCCGCCCAAGCCGCGCACCCCAAAATACTCACTTCCACCAAGCTCCTCCCGCGTTTCTCCCAGTACATACACCAGATCGCCAGCCTGCTTCGCGTCCATCGAGACCACGCGCTCAACGTCCTCGAGCACCGCCGCCGCCGTAAACAGCACCGTGGGCGGGATCGATATCTTCGTGTCGCCGATCCGGTAATCGTTCTTCATGCTGTCTTTCCCACTGATGAGCGGGATGTCATAGGCCACGCACGTGTCGTAAAGCGCCTGGCAACAACGGACCAATTGCGCCAGCTTGTGCGCACCGTCCGGGTTCTTGTCGCTCTCGACGGGGTCCGGCCAACAGAAATTGTCCAGCCCGGCAATGTGCCCCAGCCGCGCGCCCACACAGACAAGGTTGCGTACGGCTTCGTCCACGGCGCAGGCCATCATGTGGTACGCATCGAGTTCGCTGTATTTCGGCGTTATCCCGCAGGCCACGGCGATCCCGCGCTTCGAATTCGGCAGCGGCCGAATTACGCCCGCGTCGCCGGGGCCGTCATGGCTGATGCCCTGGAACGGTTTCAGCACACTCTGGCCCTGCACTTCGTGGTCGTACATGCGCACGAACGGTTCCTTGCTGCACACGTTGAGCGCCCCCAGTACACTGAGCAGTGCCTGCTTGAAATTACTCTCCGTCACTCGCGGTGGTGAGGCCGTGGCGGGCGTCGGGGTGAGCGCGGCCTCAAGGTGCATGCGCGGGACGCCGTTGTGCAGGAAGTCCATCGAAATCTGCGCGATGCATTTTCCTTCGTAGTAACATTCCAGCAGACCGCTGTCCGTGAATTCACCGAGGACGGTGGCTTCGACGGACCGCTGCATGGCCAGCCTTCAGCGGAGCGCGGTCGAGATGCACTTCGGCGCCGCCCGGGTCCTTTGCCATTTCGCCGATGCTCGAGCTCAATCCACCCGCGCCGTTGTCGGTGATGCACGAAAAGAGGCCTAGATCGCGCGCTTCGAGCAGGAAATCGCTCATCTTCTTCTGCGTGATCGGATCGCCAATCTGCACCGCCGTCGCCGGGGAACCTTCATGCAGTTCCTCCGACGAAAACGTTGCCCCGTGAATGCCATCCTTGCCGATGCGACCACCCACCATCACGATGAGATCGCCGGGCCGGGCCGCTTTCTCGTGTGCCGGACGCCCCGCCACTTCGCGCGGGATCAGCCCGCCCGTGCCGCAAAAGACAAGCGGCTTCCCCAGGAAACGCTCGTGAAACACAATGGCGCCGTTGATCGTTGGGATGCCGCTCTGGTTCCCGCCGTCGCGCACCCCCGCATGCACGCCGCGCAACACGCGCCGCGGATGAAACAGGCGCGGGGGTGTCGCGCCCTCGAAATACGGCGTCGCAAAGCAAAATACATCCGTGTTGAAAATGCAGCGGCAGCCTAACCCCGCGCCGAGTATATCGCGGTTCACGCCCACAATCCCGGTCATCGCCCCGCCATAGGGATCCAGCGCGCTCGGGCTGTTGTGCGTTTCCACCTTCAACGCAAACAGGTGGTCCTCATCGAAACGAATGATGCCCGCATTATCGTGGAAGACACTCACCATCCAGTCCACGCGCTTCGCGACTTCGTCCGTGGCCGCCTTGACGTATGTCTTGAACAAGCCATCGATCACCCGGTTTGCCCCCGAGGGATCCGTGTAGGTGATCGCTGCGTTAAAGATCTTGTGTTTGCAGTGCTCCGACCAGGTCTGCGCCAGAATCTCGAGTTCGATGTCTGTCGGCTGGTCCGGCAGCCCCGTGGCTTCACGCCGTTGGCGGACGGTTGGATCGCGGTACTGCGCCTGGATCGCTTGCAGTTCCGCCAAGTCCAGCGCCAGCATCCTCCGCCTGCTCAGTTCCACCAACTCTCCGTCCGGCAGTTCAAGGCAAATCTCGTGAACGACTGGGTCGCTCTGCTGCGTCACAATTGGCAGCGCCAGCAGCGGCTTTCCGTCTTCGCGCGCCATGGCCGCCACCGTCTTCACCGCCCACTGCTGGATTAGATCGTTGGCCAGCGCGTCCCGCGCAATGTGCACCGCCTGCGCATCGTCCACACCCCGAAGGGCGTACTGCGTGGACTTGTACACCGCTTCCTCCGCCCGCAACGCCCGCCCCAGCGTGTCTTCGATCCCCTCTTTGGCGCTCCGGCCAATGTTGTCCGTAACGCCCGGACGGAATCCGACCTCGATCAGAAAATCATAGTCACGCGCAATGGAATGGTTAAGACACGACTCCTGAATGATGGGATCGGTGAGAAGTTCCGTGCGGACCCGCTCCAATTCCTGCGTGGCGAGTTCCGCGTGGATCGTGTACACGTCTATTACGCGGACATCGTCCACCTGAAGGTGAAGATCTTCCGCCAGCCGCTGCTGCAGGGCCGCGCCCGCCGGGTCCGGCCGCCCCTGCTTCATGGCCACCTCGATGCGGTTAAGCATAGGTGAGTGTACCCTTGTAGTGAACCTCCGGCCGTCCCGGAATCACGCGGCCCACGAGGTAACTTTTCTGGCCCGCCAATTCGATCGTCTCCATCGCCTTGGCGGCCTGTTCCGCGGCGACCACAATCAGGAATCCTATGCCTACGTTGAAGGTCCGCAACATTTCCGGTCCGGACACGTTTCCGGTCTCCTGCAGGAAACGGAACAACGGCGGCGCCGTCCACGCCCCCAGATCGATCTCCGCCGCCAGGTGTTCCGGCAGGATGCGCGGGAAATTGTCCGTGATGCCGCCGCCCGTGATGTGCGCCATCCCCTTTACGGTCACCACCCGCATCACAATCTGCATCAACTTCGCATACGCCACATGCGGCTCCATCAGCACCTCCGCCACCGTCCGCCCCACGCCCGGCATCGGGTCGTTCAGACCCAGCCCGGCCACCTCGAAGCAGATCTTGCGGGCCAGACTATATCCATTGGTGTGCAACCCGGATGACGGGAGACCAATGATTACGTCCCCCTCGCTGATCGCGCTCCCGTCCACAATCCGCTTACGATCCACGACCCCAACAATCGTCCCGGCGAGATCGTATTCGCCCTCCTTATACATATCAGGCATCTCGGCCGTCTCGCCGCCAATCAGCGCGCACCCCGCATAGCGGCAGCCGCTCGCCACCCCCTTGATCACGTCCACCACCACCTGCGGTTCGAGCTTGCCCACCGCCAGGTAGTCCAGAAAAAAAAGCGGCCGCGCACCCTGCACCAGGATGTCATTCACGCAATGCGAAACCAAGTCTATCCCCACCGTGTCGTGCTTGCCCGACTTGAATGCTAGCTTCAGCTTCGTGCCCACCCCGTCCACGCTCGACACCAGCACCGGCTGCTCGAGTCCCTTCAGGTCCAGTTGAAACATCGCGCCGAAACTGCCGATGTCCTGCAATACACTGTCTGTAAACGTACGCTGCACCAGGTCCTTCACCGTCTTCAGCGCTTTGTTTGCCGCATCTATGTCTACCCCGGCGTCTTTATAACTTAAACCCGGTTTCTGCTCTTTCATGGCCGCTTTTCCTCATATTTCCCATGCATGTTTCAAGAATACGCTCTCCCTTGCCCATTCTTCAAATGAAATGTTATTATTAATTCAATAAGTATTCCTTATCAGACCGTACCAGTCGTCCCCACGAGGATCCCATCATGCCCACCCTCGAACAACTCCGCGGCCTGTGCGCCATCGTGGAAGAAGGCAACTTCCGCCGCGCCGCCGCACAGGTGCATCGCAGCCAGCCCGCCGTTAGCCAACAACTCAAGGCCCTCGAACGCAGCGTGGGCCGCACCCTCATCGACCGTCAGACCGGCCAGCCCACGCCCGCCGGCCAAGTCCTCTACCAGCGCGCCAAGCGCATCCTTCTGGACGTGGACGTCCTGCGCGCGGAATTGGACGATCTGGAAGCGCACGCCGAACGTGAGCTGCGCGTGGGCGCGAGCGACACCACCTCGCTCTACCTCCTCCCGCCCTATGTGCGTCAGTTCACACGCAAGTTGCCGCAGACCCGGCTCATCCTCGTCAGCCGCAGCTCCGACGCCATCGCGGACCTGGTCGAACGCGGCGATCTGCACCTCGGCGTCGTGTCGCTCCCCCTGCGGCGCATGGCCCTGGAAGAAGAACCCCTGTTCCAACAGAAACTCGTACTTGTCCTTCCCGCGCGGCATCCGCTCGCGGCCGCGCGCCGCTTGTCCCTGAAACGGTTGGCCCAGGAACCATTGCTGCAACTGGATCCGGCCACCCGCACTGGCACAGTGCTGCAACGTTGCTTTCACGACGCCCAATTCCAGCCCCGCGTCGTGCTCGACAGCGGCTCCTTCGAGGTGATCAAGCGCTACGTCGCCGAAGGCCTGGGGATTTCGTTCCTCCCCGAAAGCGTGGTGCTCCTCAAGGACAAACACCTCGCCGTCCGGCCCCTACCCGATCTCCCCGCCATCACCATCGGCCTCATCCGCCGCAAGAACGCCTGGCTCCCCCGCGCCGCGCACACTTTTCAGGAACTTCTCCGCAGGAAATAATCACTTCGACTCACTCGCACTCGTCCACGCGTGACGGTGCGTGTCCGTGTCTGTCCGTGTCTGTCCGTGTTTCTACACCGCGGCCGCCGCCCCGAACTTCTCCAGCTCTCGTTCCACCAGCCGCCTGTAGATCCGGTACTGTTCATCGGTCATCAAGGTGGGGTCCTGTCCATAAGGGTTGGTCTTGTACTTGCGGAACGCGCGTTTCACCGGATAGCCCTTGTCCGCCGCGTACGCTTTGTAGAAGTCCACGGGATTGGAACACTCTTCACAGAGCAGGTTGGTCGAGTCCTGCGCCGCCAGCACGGTGTCCCGGTCGCCAGCCTCATAGGCCTCTTGCAGCGCCTTCAGAATCTGCGGTGTAATCGTCGCTCCTTGGCCGATGACCGCGGTCGCCCCCGCATACAACGCGGCAAAGTAGATCCCTTCATGCCCGCAGATGTACCGGAATTCTTCGTCCTTCGTCGCGCGGATCAGGTTGTACACGTAATACGCATCGCTGTACGACGCCTTCAGGCCCACCACCTTGTCCAGCGCGGCAAGGCGCGCAAGCACCTTCGGTGTCAGCAGGTAGTCCTTGTGCGTGTTGGGCGGCTGGTAAATAAACACCGGCAGCGAGACTGATTCACACAGTCTTGTGAAGTACCGGACAGTCATGTCGCCCATGCTCTCATTCGCCGCCGGCACCCAGGCTTCCGGGACCGTATACACCACGCCGGACGCGCCGGCCTCCGCCGCGGACTGCGCTAGTTCTATTCCTTGCCGCAGGAAGGTCTCCGGATCCGGGCGGTTGCTGTAATCGCGCTCCCACTCGCCATTGCACCCCACCAGCACCGGCGCTTTCCCCGCCAGGTGTTCGCACACCACGCGCGTCAGGTGTTTCACATCGTCCATCTGAAACGCATACATCTGCCCCATCCCCGAACGGATGAAATACGCGGAGATCGCTCCCGATTGCTGCATGAAATCCAGCAGGTTCCGCTGGCCATCATCATCCAGCCGTCCATCTTCATGAAACGCCGTAAACGTCGGCGCAATACAACCGTGAACAAAATCTGGCACAAGCATGAGCAAACACTCCTTTCAGAGGGGGAGTAATTCAATGAATTGCAGCGCTTATCATGCCACACGGCCACGAAAGAGGACAATGCCTCCACGTCTGACCCGTCCAGCAAGTCCCACAGTTCCCACCTCCCCCAGGTTGCCCCACCTCAATCGCCGCCCAGATCTACCACATACAACTCCAGCACCGCATCCGCGGCCACTTGCGGCGCCAGATTGGCCCAGCGTTGCGCGCGGTTGAGGATGGCGCTGTCCGAAGTGACTACGATTTCCGCCGCCGCCCGCAGCAGGCGATCAATACCGTCCGCCACTTCCACTTCCCATGGCCACGCCTGCCGCGCCGCCAGGCCGCGCAACAGCGCGCCAGTCGTCCGCTGTTCGAGACCGGCGCGTCCAAATACCAGCGCACGTGCCCCGCCTTCAGGCGCGCCAGCGTCTCGCCAATCAGCATGAGCGCCGGCTCTGTCTCTTCGACGCGACGATAGGAGCCATGCAAGCTCGCCAAATCTCGGAGGCATCCGTCCCGCGCGCGTATGAGCACACCCCCCGAAAGCATGCTTTCCACGGTGATCAACAGGTTATAACCATCAAGCGCCACCCCCGCCCCGGACAGGGACTCCAAGGCCACGCGATGCGCGGCGCGGTCAACACGTGACCCCTCCGAACACGCGGCGCGCTGCAACGCCATCCGTTCGCGCGCCGCCAGTTGGTAGCGGTCCCCCACCAGTTTCAACGCCGAATTCGCCGCGTACCCCCGCGTATACAGCCAACTCAGATCGCGCGCGGCCCCTTGCAACACGGGCACGCGTCCCGGGGCAAAAAGTTCCGTGTCTTCAGGATGCCGGCCACGGTGTTGCTGCCGAAATGGCATATCCAGCGCCCCACCTCAAATGCCCGCCCCATGTTCCATCGGCGGCGGATCATAGAGGACAAATTCGCTGTCAGTTCCTTCGGGCGTAGCCGGAACCACCGGCGCGGCACTAACCACGGGCGATACTGGCGCCGGGGGCAACTCAGGCAGATCTTGCACCACCGGCTCCCATTGCTCGCGCGTCTCTTCGAGGTAGGCCACAAGATAGTTGCCCACGAGCGTTTTCGGCTGTTGCTCCCCCGCGGCAAAGGTTCGCCTCCAAGTCCCGCGTAGCGACAGACCATACACGTGCGGCAACCGGCCCATGAACAGGCGCACACACGCCCCCGGGTCACGCCCGCCTATCCGCCGCAGGAAAGTCTCGGGCAATTCGTTCCCCACATACTCGTACCAGCATTGTTCAGGTGTCATGCGCCAAAGTGTAACACAAGCCGTGGCTGGGGCTTCCAGCCCCGTTCCTGGAAACTCGCGCGAAGTCCGTTACCCATCCCCGGTCCCCCTGACACACAAAAAGCGGAAGCGGCGTCGATAAGGTTTCGCTTCCGGGTGAGGGGCGCTCACATGGCCCACGCGGTCCTGTTTGGGACCTTTACAAAACCTTTTCGCTACGCAGCTTCCGCCAAATTCGGGGGCGCTTTCGCAGGGTGCGACGGATGTGCGCGCTTTGTGTCCGGGTCTCTTCCGAGACCACTACTGTCCTGTTATGAGGACCAGCGCACCCGCGCTTGATACCCTCGAAGGCGCCCAGCGCGCTGAACCGGCTTGCGCCGCGTTCGCGCTGCAGGCCGCACGAGGCTGTTGGCGCTCGCTACGGCCACATTTATTGTACCACTCCGCCGTTAATTTGCAAGTGATTTTTTTTAGCCCTCACTCGCCTAACAGCACCTCCACCGCGTCTGCGTCCAGATCGGCCACCGCCAGATCCGGGGTCGCGTCGCTGTCGAAGCGCCCCAGCACCAGCGACACCGGCCGCGCGCCCACCTTGAACTCGATGGGCAGGCTGAATGAAAAGCTGCGCCGGTTGATCTGCACACACACCGTTCCCGACTCTTGCACCGTCACCAGTTCCGGGAAATCATCATCATTCAAATCAGCCAGCACAACGCCAATCGTCTGGGCGCGGCATGACAACCCTTGCCCGGCGGAGAGCCGCCCCTCGTCCTGTCCCCGCAAAATAAACACCTGCGACCCGGTCTCGTGCACCGTCACCGCATCCACGAACCCATCGCGGTTCAGGTCGCCCAGCGCCAGACCGCGCGGCAGATTGCCCGTGCTGTAGGCCGTGCGGCTCTCTTCATCCAGCGTGCCGTCCCCGTTTCCAAACAGTGTGTTCACCCGCGGCGGTGTGCCCTGCGTCGCGTCCGGATCCGTGCCATTTGTCACGGCCACGTCCAACTGTCCGTCGCCGTTGAACTCCGCGATGCGCACGTCCAGCGGGAAGTTCCCGCAGAAGAATTCCGCCGCCGGCTGGAACGTGCCGTCGCCATTACTCAACGCAATCGCCACACTGTCGGTGTTGGCATTGCCGGTGACCAGGTCCAGATGGTCGTCGTCGTCCATGTCGGCCAGAAAGATCGATCGTGGCTCCGCCGTCTTGTCATTGTCCGGCGCGCGCACCCCCACGAATCGTTCCGCCTGAAACGTCCCGTCGCCTCGCCCGAAGAACAATGACACGCGGCTGTTTGCCAGATCGGTGATCGCCACGTCCAGGTGGTTGTCATTATTGATCAGACCCACCGCCAGCGCCCGCGGTGTCCCCGAAACGTTCACGCGCCGTTCCGCCTCGAACGTGCCGTCGCCTCGCCCTTCCAGAAACGAAAAGTCCCCCGAGTCGAGGTGGAGTGTCACCAGGTCCTGCGCATCATCCTCGTTAAAATCGCCACGCGCCACCACCCGCGGGCGTTCGCCTACCGCGAAGCGCTCGTCAGTTTCAAAGGGCTGCGCCGAGTTCCCGTACAACACCGCAATGGCATCGTCCGCCGTCTCCGCACTCACCAAGTCAAGCAAGTTGTCGGAATCCATCATCGCTGCCGCAATATCCAGGGCGCCCATGCCCGCGCCAAACGTGCGCGCATTGTCAAACGTCCCGTCCCCATTCCCATAGAGGACATCGAGCGCGCCCAGCGGCTGCGGCGTTTCCTCGTCGCTATACAGCAGTGTGGCCAAATCCAGCAGGTTGTCTCGATCGAAGTCTGCCATCACAAACCGCGATGGCACGTTGTCCAGCAGGAAGCGTGTCTGCGGGCCAAAGAAGAATCCGGCGACGCCCAGCCGCACGGAAATGTCGCGCGAACCGGCGTTCGTCGTGATGAGATCCGGGATCGTGTCCCGGTTCAGGTCCGCCGCCACCACCATGCGCGGGTTCTGGCCCATCGCGAACCGCACCACTACTTGGAACGTGCCTTCCCCGGTGCCAAACAGGACGCTCACGTCATTCGAATCATAGTTGGCCGTGGCCATGTCCGCGTGCGTGTCATTATTCAGGTCGCCGGTGATGACCCAGCGCGGATTGTCCCCGATCGGGACCAGTTCCGGCAGCGCAAAATCGCCGCCACCCGCGCCAAACATGATCGACACGGTCCCCGTGCCGCTGTCCGCCGTCACCAGATCCAGTTCCGTGTCCTCGTTGAAATCCGCCAGCGCGATCCCGAAGGGGCGTGACCCCGTGAGCAGTCCCTCCTGGCCGAACGCCGCCAGGGCGCCCGTGCCGTCATTCAGAAACACGTGGACATCATCCGAAGAGTTGGCCGCCACTACCACATCGGCAAACGTGTCCTTGTTCAGGTCCCCGACCGCCAGTGCCGAAGGCGCCGTGCCCGCCGCTGAATGGACCGGTCCAGCGAACGCACCCGTGGCTCGGCGCAGCAGCACGGAAATGTTGTTCGACCCCCGGTTCGCCGTGATGACGTCGTTGCGCCCATCATGATTGAGGTCCGCCACGGCCAGCGCAAACGGTTGGTCCCCGGTCACATAACGGTATCGCACCTGAAAGAAGCGTGTGGCGGGGTTAAGATCGGGAACAAATGATGGGGGATTGATCGGGCAGCCGCTCGCGCCCAGCAACGCGACGCACCCCAGCGCCAAACCCGTGAAACCGCGTGCGCCCGCCCCTATGCGGGCAAACAAAAAGAGAAATCCGCGCATGGCATCTACCTCCAAACGCGGATCACTCTATCACATTCCGCCCACTTCTTCCTGCGGTGAATTCACTACGTATCCTTCACTGCTCGTCCCTCTCCTTCGTCCTCGTCGGTCCATGTCTGTCCGTGTGTCTGTCCGAGTCTAGCGCTTCCCGCCCCCCTGTTGCTCCTTCCCTTTGCCCCCCGCGCCGCTCGGTCCGCCGGCAGGGCGCCCCTTTTGTCCGCCGCCACCGGGGCCCGTTCCTTCCGTCGCCCGTGGCGGCGGCGCGGGCGTCTGGCTCTTGCCGCCGCCTTTGCGTTCCACGGTCACGGGCGCGTGCCGCTTGGGCGATTCCACCGGCGTCTTCATGCTCGGCGCCTTCACGCTTGGCGTCTCCACTTTGGGCGTCGCCTTCGGCGCGGGCCGCGTTTCCTTCGGACTACTCGACAGAGACGGCGCGCGTCTGGTTTGCTGCGCGGTCTTCGGCCCCGGCTCGGTCTTCCGGGCCTTCGGTTCCGTCTTGGGGACGCCCTTCTTTTCCGGCGCGGTTTGAGGGCCCCGCGTTTGGATCGAGCGCTTCTCCTTCTCCGGGCCTTTCGTCTCAGGCCGTTGCGGCGCCGTCTCCGCCCGCTCTTTGGGCGCTGGCGCCGCCTTCTCAGGACGTTCTTTGGCCGCCGGCGCGGTCTTCTCTGGTGCTGGTCCTGGCTCCTTTACCCGCGCTGCGGGCGCGCCTGCCGGTCCGCCACGCTCTTTTTCCGCGGGCGTGACCGTTCGTTCCTGCGGACGCGATTTCATTTCCGGCGCCGTTTCGCGCGGTTTCGCTCCACGGACCGCCGCCTGTTGCACGGGCGCGCCCTTGCGCACCTGCGCTGCCTCCGTCTCCCGGGCCTCCGCCTTCACTCGCACTTTGCGGCTGCCCTCCGGCCCCGTCTTGGGCGCGGTGGGCCTCTTCTCGACGCTCTTGCCCTGTGGCCGAAAATCAGCCCGGGCCAGCTTGCTTTCAAGCGCCCGCACCAGTGTCGGCGCTTCCGCGCCATCCCGGCCCCAGACCAGCGGGCCGCGTGCTTTGCGCGGCGGTTCGAAGTGGGTGGACTTGATCGACTTCAGGTATGGAAGATCAAAATTACTCCGGTCGCCCACGTTGATGTTCCAGACGTTGACATTCGTGGTCTGGATCACCTGGAACGTCTCCCGCTGGAACGGTTGCACGTAGGCGTACCCATCGAGCACATGCCTGATCGGGACGTAACTCGTGGCATGCATCCCAAAATTAATGCCGCCAATCGAGAAATGAAGCCCTGGCTCGACAATCACGGGGCGGTCGTCCCAGCCCAGCGGCGCCCACACAAAGTAATCGCCATACCGCATTGTGACGGCATAGCAAGGCCGCCACACTGGGTCGTACCGCCACACCCAGCCGTAGCGCGAAACATAGGTCCACCGCCCATGGTGCGTGGTCACATAGCCGAAGGGGTACCACTCATCCCAAACGTATCCATAGCGGGGAACATAGCTCCAGCACCCGTGCCGATATGGCACATAATCGGCCACGAAGGTGGGCCGCCAGGAGGGGGTGTTGTCAATCGTGACCCATTCACCGTACCGTGACAGCGTGCTCGCGCCAATCGTCGAGGCCGGGATCTCCGTCTGCTCAGGAACGCCGCCCCCCGAGAGTTCTTCATTGCGCTTCCGCGCCCACTCGTCGAACTCGTCCGCGGCGGCCGGATCGATCGCCACGATCTCTGAAGGCAGCAGTCCGGCGTCGATATACACCCGCTGGCGCGCGGCAAGACTCAGCGTCCCGCCGGCCTCCGTGCTGATTTCAGCGTTGCCGGCGTGTACGCTGACCACCGTGCTGCCTGACTCCTCCACGTCCACGCGCACAATCGAGGCATCAGGAATTCGTACCGTGCAGGCGGGCGTCACCACGGCGAGGTCCCCCGTGCTGCGCGCCACGCGCTGCACGTACACCGAACCGAGCCAGACCTTAAACTCCGCACCCGGCGTCAGCGATACGATTTCCGTCTTGCTCGCGTCCGCGAGCGCCACGAACGTGCCGCCCGCCACTTCCAACTCGGCGATGCCCTCTTGTTCCACCCAGAGCGTGTCCCCGGGCAGCACAACACTGTTGGTCGTCGCGTGGCTCCACTCGCTTTCTTCACTGCCCATCACCATCAGGCTGCCCGGATCGAAACTTACCCGGGCATGAAACGGGCTTTCGTCCGCGGCGAAGAGGGTGGGGGTGAGAAAAGTGAATACAACAAAGCTATATAACAAACTTGGGCGTCCCATGGCTCAATTCTCCCATGCGGTTACGCCCAGACATCCGCCAATGTAACTTAATCCAGTATACCCTGCTTCTTCATAGTCCGCCAACCAGACGCAAGACAGCGCCCCAGTATTCACCCTCTTTCGTTCCTGGCCCTTTCGTCCTTTTTGTCCTTTTTGTCCTTTTTCCCCTTCTTCCCGCTTGCTTCACTCCGCTTTCTTGCGCCGCCGCTTCTTCGGCGCTTCCTCGCCGGCCTTGTCCTCTTCCTCCATCAACACCAGAAAGACGTCCTCCACCAGCCGTCGGCGCGCACAACGATTGATCCGGTTGATCACGTGCTGACGCTGGTAGGCAAACTTGTTCATCCAGACCGAACTCTCTACCTCGATGCGCAGGCACCCGTCCTTGATGGAATGCGGCCGCCCATGGATATACAACCTTGGGCCCGCGATCTCGGGCCACCGCTCCCAGATCACCGCCTGCTCGAGTTGCTCCCCCAGTTTCGTGGTCTGCTTCAGCTGCTCGAGAATCGAGCCAACATCAACTGGCGTGTTCTTCCTCAAGGTGTCCCCGTACAATGCGAAAGCCGGTATAGATGGCGCCAAAGCGCCCGCTGCGATGTTCTTGTTCCGTCGTCGTGGCAATGCATTGTACCCCCTTTCCGATCGCCTCGAACAGCCGCCGCGAACGCCGCTCGTCCAGTTCCGCCAGCACCTCATCGAGCAACAACACCGGATATTCCCCCACGCGCGCCCGCACCAGCTCCAGTTCGGCCAACTTAATCGCCAGCGCCGCACTCTTCTGCTGACCTTGCGAGGCGTGGATCCGTGCCGGCCGCTCCGCAATCAACAATTCCAGGTCGTCCCGGTGCGGGCCGCGCTGCGTCAAGCGCCGCTTGATGTCCGAGGGTTGCTGCCGTGTCAAGAGTTCAAGCAGGCCATCCGCCGCGGGCACGTCTGGCTGATACATCAGGCTGAGCGCCTCGTCTCGTGCAATGCGGTCATAGGCCTCCCCGGACAGGCCCGAAAGTTGCCCAATGTACTCCGCGCGCGCCGTCATGATCTGAGTGCCATGCTCCGCCAGTTGCGCGTCCCACGCCGGCAAAAGCTCCGGATCAGGCGTGGGCATCCGCAACACTTCATTGCGCTGCCGGAGCGCCTGGCGGTAACGCTGCAGCGCCTGGAGGTAGCGCGGATCGACCTGGGAAAGCTCCATGTCCAGGAACCGGCGCCGCACCGTGGCCGCCCCCTGCACGAGCCCGATGTCCTCCGGCGAGAAAGAGACCACGTTCACCCGGCCAAGGATGTCGCTCAGGCGCGTCTGCGCCAACCCATTCACCTTGAAGCGTTTGATTCCCCGCCACCAATGACATTCGATCGTCACGTCGCGGTCGGCCCGTTCCGCCGCCAGGCTCACATGAAACTGGTCCGACCCATATTGCGCCAGTTCCTGGTCACTGTTCGTCCGGTGGCTCTTCGTCGTGGCGGCAAGGTGGATCGCCTCCAGCAGCGTCGTCTTCCCCTGCGCATTGTCCCCGCGGATCACCGTGAGTTCGCGCCCAGGCGCAAAACTGCACGCCGCCAGACAGCGAAACGTTCGACAGTCAAGATGAGTCAGTCGCAAGGCATATCACCGCCACCTCGTGTGGCGCGTACAGCGGCAGCAGGGCCGCCTACTGCCTCTCATACTTCCCATCCTTTCCATACTTCCGATCCCCGCCCCATGCCCGCTACTCCGCGAAGGACAAATACTCTTCCACCTCCGGCAGCGCCTCAAAGTACTTGCCGCATAGACGCAACACGGCTTCACCTTCCACGCCCAGCATCGCCCAAGCCTCTTCCGGAACCGCAAATTGGGGCAACTCGTGGCACACCCGGCCGCTCGCGTTGCACAAGTGGTCCGCCACCGCCAGCGCGGCCGCCGGCAGTGCGTGCGCCGCCGCCTGATCGAGTGTGTGGTGGCCGGCGATCGCCTGAACGAACACCTGCGGCAGTCTCCATTGCGCGGCCAGGCGTGCCCCAAGTTCCGCGTGGTCCACGCCGATCACCCGCTTTTCCGCCTCAAACCAGGGGACCTGCTCCGCGCGCGCCAGCTTCTCCACCTCTGCCTGCTCACGCCCCATGAACTCCGCAAAGATCAGCTTGCCCACGTCGTGGAACAGCCCCATGATGAAGGCCTCGTCCGCCGAATCCAGGTGCCCGGCCAACGGGCCATGCTTCAACAGCACTTTCATCGCCACGCCGCAACAGACCGAGTGCCGCATGAAGGCCTCGGTCCCAATCTTCATCGTCTCGAACACTGTCGCCGTGATGACCAGGTTGCGAATGACGCGCGTACCCAGCATCACTACGGCATGATCCAGCGACACGATCTCCTGGCCCAGACCGTAGCTCGCGGAATTGACCAGACGCAGCGCCTTCATCGCAATCGCCGGATCGGAGGAAATGACGCGCGCCACCTGCGCCAGGGAGGCATTCTCTTTGTCGATCATTTCCGTAATGCGCGCCAGCGTAGACGGCATGCTCGGAAGAGTGATGACTTCCGCCAATAGTGCATCAATGTCGAGTGGGGTGCTCAAGGCGGTCTAACTAGAGTTGTGGCGCTGGCAGTTCCGAAGCGCCAAAGAGTCGTTCCTGCATGCAACTGATTTCCGCAAGCTGGGCCGGGCCAAGCAACTCCGCGTGCTCCTGGAGCGGCGATGTCTTCAATTCAGAACCAGTACCCGCCGCAAAAACAAGCACCGCCCCCTTGATGTTCTCTCGCGGACCCACCAGGACAATGCGCGCGGGCGCGCCGCTTCGCAAATGAAGCTCCCCAATGACCGCTGCGCCCTGCTTGTGCCACTGTATCAAAGGATTAAAAGATATACTCCGGCTCCAGGACCGCCCGGTAGGCCACGTCCCGGTCCGAAAAGGGGAAGGAAACCACCTCGAACACGCCCGTACCTGTCCGCATCAGCGCCCGGGCGGTCCCAAGCACCGGCGCCACACCGAACAGATACGCGAAAGGCTTGCCTTCTTTGAGCTTGCGATCAAAGGTGACAGGGATTTCCGCCCATCCATAGAGAATATTGGACAGTCCGCGCCCGAGCTTCGTCAGCGCCATCTCGAAGCCCGTCGGCTTCGGCAGATCCACGTCTGGATTGTATATCTGCGCGGCGGCAAACGGCGCCAGCAGCCCCGCAATCACGCCCACCGCAATGAGAATTCTAACCGGCTGGTGTCGAAGAAACACGCGCTGTGCCTCCCTCGTAATGGCCCATTCCACCTTCCACTTCCTCAAGACGGCCTCAGTCTAGCACGCCCCACAAGTACTGTCAATTGTTTATCCCGCACCAGAACTTTGCCACCATTTTCCGTGGGTGCCTGTGTTTGTCCACGTCCGTCCGTACTCCGTGTCTTCCGTTGCTTCGAAGTGGTAACACCTTCTGTTTCGATTTGAAACCACTCTCCGCCGTCCTTTGCGCCTCTCCCCCCTATTGCACCGCAAAGCATCTCCTTATTTCTCAAGGACTTGCTCCCCTCCCCTGCCCCTTGGCACACGCTTTGCCCCCTTCCAAAGTAGTTGCTTAAGTTGCGAGTGCCCAATAACCAAGAAGGAAACAGTGGCGAGGACAACACGCCGCGTACCCCCTATGAAAGGAGGGAACACCTATGTCGATGATGTTGCCAACCCGCGCGGATTGGCCCAGCTTCCGGGAACTCGAGAACCGGCTCAACCGCATGTTTGGCAGTTGGCCTTGGGAACCCGAGCAAGCCGGGGTGGCTTGGTCACCCGCCGTGGATCTACACGAGAGCGACGACGCCTATACCCTCGAGGCCGACCTCCCTGGGTTGACCAAGAACGACATCCACTTGAGCATTGCGGATGACGTGGTCACCCTCAAGGGTGAGCGCAGCCAAAAGAGCGAGAAGAAGGCGGAAGGCTACCACCGCGTCGAACGCATCTATGGTAGCTTTCAGCGTTCGTTCCGGATCCCCGGCGGTATCGATGCCTCCAAGGTCGAGGCCAACTTTGAGCATGGCGTGCTCAAAGTAACGCTCCCCAAGCCGGAGGAGCGGAAACCGCGCCAGATTGATGTGAAGGTTCAGGAACGGTAACTCTTGGCCCCGCAAGCCGGGGAACAGACACCGCACTCCGTCGCGGAAAGGAGGGAGGGAGAAGCACGGCGTACGATGTCTGTCCCCCCACAGCGGGGCCACCTTTATGCCTTTCTCCCATTCTTCTTATTCATCCCATCCTTCCCATTCTTCCTCCAGCTTCCAGCCTCATTTGTTTCCAGACGCCGCACAATGTCAGAATTTCCCTCCTGGTCTTGATGCGTTTGGCGCCCGGAATTCCTCCTCTTGCCGAATTCTGATCCAGAAAAACGTCGCCGCCGTGCCCCCGTCAAGAAGACCCTCATCGGGTGGACCGAATACGTGGACTTCGTCGACTGGGGCATCAGCCGTGTCCGCGCCAAAGTCGACACCGGAGCGCGCACCAGTGCCCTCCACGTCGAGAACCTTCAAATCCTGCGCAACCACCAGGCCCGCTTCCAGGTCATCCTCAGCCGCAAACTCGCCCATCGCCGGACCTGGGTCACCGCGCCCGTCGTAAAATGGGCGCGCGTCCGCTCCAGCACCGGCCACTTCGCCCTGCGCTGCTTTGTCCTCACCCGCGTGCGCATTGGCCCCGTCACCAAAGAGATTGCCATTTCGCTCGTCTCCCGCGAAGACATGACGTTTCGCATGCTGCTCGGCCGCCAGGCCCTCGAAAAGGACTTCGTCGTCGATGTCAGCCGCTACCACGTGCTCGGGGGAAAGGCGCACAATAAAGAAGGGTCGAAGACATCGCCATGAAGCTCTGCATTCTCTCCCGCGATGCGGACAACTACAGCACCAGCCGCCTTGTCGAGGCCGCCCGCAAACGTGGCCACGACGTCACCGTGACCGACACGCTCAAGTTCTCGATCCTCCTCGAGCAGGAGCAGCCGGCCCTCTTCTACGATGGGGCCGCCATGGACCCCTGCGACGCCGTCATCCCGCGCATCGGCGCCAGCATCACCTTCTACGGCCTGGCCGTCCTGCGCCAATTCGAACAGATGGGCGTCTACTGCGCGAACGGTTCCTCCGCCATTTCCCGCTCGCGCGACAAACTCCAGGCCATCCAGATTCTCAGCCGCCACGATATCGGCATCCCCCCGACCGCCTTCGTGCGCGAGAAGAACGAGATCCTCCCTGCCATCAAGCGCGTCGGCGGCACCCCCGTCATTATCAAGCTACTCGAAGGCACCCAGGGCGTTGGGGTCATCCTGGCCGAGTCGGAAAAAGTCGCCAAGGCCATCATCGAAACCTTGCACAGTGCCCGCCAGAACGTCCTCATCCAAAAGTTCGTCGCCGAAAGCCGCGGGCGCGACGTCCGCGCTTTCGTCGTCGGCGACCGCGTCGTTGCCGCCATGCGCCGCCTCGCCGAAGAAGGCGAATTCCGCAGCAATGTTCATCAAGGCGGAAAAACGGAAAAGGTCGTCCTGGACAAACAGCACGTCGAGACCGCCGTGCGCGCCGCCCAGATTCTGGGACTCAACATCGCCGGCGTCGATATGCTCGAAAGCAATGAAGGCCCCCAGGTCATGGAAGTGAATTCATCCCCCGGGCTCGAGGGCATCGAGGGCATCACCGAAATCGACGTCGCCAACGCCGTCATCCGCCACGTCGAGGACGCCGTCCAGTTCCCGCGCGTGGACCTGAAACAACGCTTGCGCCTGAACGCCGGCTACGGCGTCGTCGAGTTCCACGTCCACGGCCTCCCCGAACTCGAGGGCAAGAAACTCCGCGAAACCAACCTCTCCGCCTGCGGCATTCACGTCATGAGCATCCGCCGCAAACAGGTCGATTACCCCAACCCCACCGGCGACGCCCGCATCGAAACCGGCGACACCCTCCTCTGTTACGGCGATCTCCGCACCCTCCGCGCCATGCTCCCCCGCAACCACAAACCCAAACCCGAACGAAAACCCCGCCCCAAAGCAACAGGCCAGCCAGACCAGTTCGACTAGTCCGAACTCGCCCAAATCACAACTCAGAACTCCTCAATTCGGCCTCTCCAGCTTCGTCAGCCACCCTTCATCAAACGTGCTGTGCTTAATGCTGAACCGCCGGTACGTGTACGTCAGGTGCAACATTCCGTCCCGCCCCACGATCAGGCTCGGGTACGAAAACTCGCCCCAGTCCGCCTCCAACACGCGCAGGTCTTTCCACGTCTTTCCGCCATCGGTGCTTTGGATCACATTAAACGGCGTGCGGTCGTCCTGGTCCGTGTCGTTGAACGCCAGCACAATCCGCCCGTCCGCCAGCCGTGTCATCGCAATTCCCGCGTCCGGGTTCTTCAACTCTGTCGGCGCCGCCTCGCTCCATGTCTCCCCATTGTCCGTGGAAACACTCTGCATGATGCGCGGCTGCCGCCGCATCAGACACAACAGCGTCCCATCATCACGCTGCACCACCGTGGGCTGGCTCCCGCCCCGGATGGCCCCGCGCGGCGCCCAGCTTTTCCCGTCCTGCTGCAGAACCAGCAGAAACGAGGCGCGCCGTTCATCGAGCTCGCCGCTGACCGGCAATACGAACTCCCCATTCCGCAGCGTAATCGGCACATTGCGCGGCAACCAGCCCATGCTTCCCGGAATCTCTTCGTCCGGCCCCCACGTCTTGCCATCATCCGCCGAAATGCGCTGGAACAACCGGCATTGCCCCCAGCCCGCCCCGCGCCGCACCGGCCGCGAACCTTCCATCCGCCCCCACACAATGCCCACGCGCCCGTCGGGAAACGTGAAAATGACCGCGTTCCCAGGCGGCTGCCCAGGGTTCCATACCACGCGCTCCGGCACCGTCCAGCAGCATCCGTCCTTTGTTTTGCGCGCCAGATACAGAGCCTGGTCCTCCGCCGACTCATAGCTCCCCCCATACCACAAACACAGCAGGTCGCCATTCTCCGCCTCCGTCACCGTCGAGCAATGATGCACCGCCACCCCGGGGATCTTCCGGAAGATCAACTCAGAGGCGAAGTACAGGTCGCCATAGGGATCTTCAATTTCCACCGCCGGCCCCACATCGCTGATCGGTGTGCCGTCCACCTTCGACGCCGCCACCTCGATGGGCTTCCGCGCCACCATCAGCCGAATCGCCGCCTCCAGATACGGCAGCCCCCCGCGATACACGAGCGCGCCCTCGCGATCCAGCAGAAAGAACTCCGGTGCCACCGTTGCCCCAAACCGTCTTGCAACGCTCCCTTCCCCATCGCGATACACCGGAAAGCGCAGTCCGTGGTTCTGGACGAACGCCCGCAATTCCTCCGGTTGCTCTTGGCTGTTCGGGACAACCCCCACGAACAAGATCTCACTGAATCGGTACTGCTCATAGATCTCACCGATCTCCGCAATCACCTTCTCCACCGCCGCGCTCCGCGCGCTCAGAAACACCAGCACCGTTCCCACCCGCTCCCCATAGTTCTCCATCGTCCTCTTAAAGCCGTCAATCGTTTCAAACCCCACCGGCCCCACCACCTCCCCAATCTCCAAGGCCATCGCAGGCCCAAGCCCCAGTACGGACAACGCGATCACTGTCGCTAGAGTAAGCCTTCGTGTCATGGCTGGTCCCCTTCCGTTGTTACCGCTGAAGTCTATGGTGATCGCTCCGTCCCGTTCCAGTCCCATCCTACGCTTTGACTCGCCGGGGCCGCAGCCAGTTCCGAGCGTTCTTTGCGTTCTCTGCGTTCCTGCGGCAATGAACTCTTCCGTCCGCAACATCCGCGGTGGTTTATCGGGCCGGTCCTGGCGCTGCGCCATTCCTATTGCATCCTTCCAAAAGCTCTCCCTATAATCGAGTCACCAGCCGGAGGGTGCGAATGTGCCGCGCGAAAACCCCATTTATTATTGGCCCCAGGCCGACACCCTCACGGAAATCATTGCCGTGGGCATCGTCGTGTTCCTCGTGGCCATTGCGTTGGGACTCGAATGGTTTCGCCGCCGCCGTGATCGCAAGCTCCGCCTCGACGCTGAATGGCGCGTCGCACGGCAAATCGCCGAAGAGCGCGAACTGTCCGGCCCGGAATGGAAGCTGCTCGAGGGGGCCATCCGCCGCTACCAGTCCGAAAGCCCCCACCGCGCCGTTACGATGCGCCAGTACTTCGATCAAATTGTCGATCGCGACCTCGAGGCCGTCGAACAACTCCGCGACCCCGCCGTCCTCGAACAACGCGGCGTCCTCCTGCGCGACATCCGCAACCGCCTCGGCCTCGCCTACATCCCCCTCGGCCAGCGCATCAAATCCACCCGCGAACTCTACCTCGATCAGGTCATGTGGGCCGGCCAGGACAAAGACACCTCCGAGTGGCACCGCATGAAAATCACCAACATCGACGAGGCCCATTTTCATGCCGCGCCCACCGGCGCCCAGCGCACGCCCCCCTTTAAACCCGGCGACACCATCATCTTCCGGTTGTGGCGCGAAGAAGACGCCCGCTACGAGTTCCAGGCGCGTCTGCTCCGGATCGAAGCCGAACCGCACACCTATATCTTCCGTCATACCCGCGACCTCACCCGGCTCCAGGCCCGCGAGCATTTCCGCGTCAGCTTCGATCAGCCCGTCAACGTCGGCATTGTCAACGCCCCCCTCAATGGCGACATGCACGACGTCGAAAAGCGCCAGATCGTCACCCGGCTCCGCGGCCGCGTCACTAGCCTCAGTGCCGGCGGCCTCGCCGTCCTCGTCCAACAACCCGTCCCCCGGCAGGTCCTCCTGCGCATTCCGCTCGATCTCGACAACGGCAAGCCCCCCCTCGAGTTGACCGCACGGCTCGTGGACACCCATTCCCTTGCCGGTGGCCAGTTCCTGCTTCGCGGCGCCTTCGTCAACCTCGGCGAAGACGACGAGGAACAGATCACCCATTTCGTTTTCCGCAAACAACAACACCACGTGGCCGTCGAACTCCACGAGCACCACACCGTGGAGTGACCCCTGTGCCCATCCTGGCGGACGCGTGGGAAAGCCTTAAACGAAACCAGAGCGCGCTCTTCCTCTATGTCGGCGGCCGCTGCCTGCTCACCCTGATCATAAACACCGCCACCATCCTCCTGGGAATCACTCCCGACAGCGATTCATCCTGGATCCATGCCTTCGAGTTCTCCACCGACCTCCTCGACGCAGCCGCCTACAGCGCCCTGATGGCCATCGTCTTCGCACGCATGGGCGAAGACATCGACCGCCCCCTCTGGCGCTGCCCCAGCGACCGCGAGGCCCTGCGCCGCTTCTTTGTCCCCTGGTTCATTATCAACATCGCCCTCCTCACCATGATCCAACTCAGCGGCCGCGCCGCCAAAGCCGAAAACTCCGACCTCGCCGGCTCCCTCGGCCTCCTCATACTGCTGGCCACCCTCGTCGCCGTGCCCATCGGCGCCTGCATCATGTACCACGGCCGCCTCCGCTGGTCAGAACTCGATGAGGCGCTCAAACCGCTCATCGCCCACCTCGACCTCATGCTCCCCGTCTTCGGCGTGCTCCTCCTTCAATTCCTTCTCCTCATGCTCGCCGCCGCCCTCCATGTCCCCTGGGACGAACTCCCCGACAAGTCCCTCTGGTCACTCGTTAAGACCCAGGCCCTCTTCTGGGCCATCGCCAGTGTTCCCCTCAACGCCCTCGACTGCCTCGCCTTCGCCATGGTCTGGCGCATCTGCATGATCCACCGCGACGAAGGGGTTGACGATTCGGATCCGTTCGACTTTTGAATTAATCCCTCAACGCCTCGCTATTGTGGCCGGTTTCCTGATCCGGGTAGTGCTGAAACCATAACCTAAGTGCTCCATTTCGTAAATGCGCTTCCGTAGCGTCCGGCCTCTGTGCCGGACGCGACTGTGCAACGCCGGCCTAAACCTGCACCAACTCCCCGCTTTGCTGCACGTTCCGGACTGTGCTGCG
>JACPGD010000192.1 GCA_016182645.1 Candidatus Hydrogenedentota bacterium
GGCGGTCTATCCGGACATCGTCTACGTCCACATCAAAGACGCCACGCGCGCGCCCGGCGCGGAGAAAGAAGAGTACTGCTACTGCGGCGATGGCCAAGGCTATGTCCGTGAGATTGTCGGCGATCTCCTCGCCCGCGGCTACGACGGCGGGTTCTCCATTGAACCCCACCTCGCCGCCATCATCCACACCGGCCAGCAAGCCAACAGCGACGAACAGCTCTACCGGACCTACACCGAATACGGGCAGCGGCTGATGCGGATCGTCGAGGAGGCGAAGGCGCGGGCTTAATATGCGGATCCACGGCACAGGAGTGTGACAATGGAAAACGAGGGAGTTCTTCCGGGCAGTTAATCATCTACCAGGATGGAGCCACCCATCTACGGGTTAGACTGGACGGCCTGACGGTCTGGCTGACCCAACGTCAGATCGCCAACCTCTACCAAACGACTGTCCCTAACCTAAGTCAGCATATCACAAGTATTTACAATGAAGCAGAATTATCTTCGCTGTCAACTGTTAAGAAATACTTAATAGTTCAAACCGAGGGCAGCCGTCAGTTAAAGCGTGAGGTGGACCACTACCACGCTGGCGATGGGTCACTTCGCCGCAACCAAGCTCTTCATAGAACGGCCCTCCCAACGATGGGTTCAGTGGACAATACACCGAAGTGAGAAAACCTGCCGCTGGACTGGCGCGGTCAAGAAGCCGCGCCGCAATCTGGGTTGCTCGTTGTTCGAAGTCAAGAGCAGATTGACGCGACCTGCGCCAAGAGGGGCGTAATGAACTTGGAAAACGTCAACTCAGGGTGTGGCTCAAGGTAATCACCACTGGCAGCCGCTTCCGCAGTGGACAGCAGTAGACAGGCGCCATCGTACAGTCTCTCGCGCAGCAGCTTCTCAATGAGGATTGCGTATCGGTCTTGATACGACGCTCCCTTGAATTCGGGGAAGACCGTAAAATGCGGGGACATGACACCAACGGGTGAGCGTGACCTTGGGCAGTCCTCAAGCAGCATGAGGTAACCCAGAAATGGCCGCGCCGAGGGCCGGAACGCCCCCTCACGATAGGCTGCCCAAATGTCTGTCGCACTCCCGAGGGCTTCCTCGGTCCGATTGTTGAAGTTGTTGCCAAACGAAGGCCCGATTTGCGATTTGAATTCAAGCGCCGCGACCAGTTCGTTGTTGTGGACGATGACGAGGTCCCATTTCTTTTCCGCGCGGAACCAGCCGGGCAATTCGACACGCCTGTCGATTGCGATGCAATCCTCCGGCACTTTCGCGTCGATCAACAGGGCGCGGACGAGGCGGATGAACCCATCCATTTGTTTGCCGCCAGTTACTGCGCCCCTGGCTCCCCTGTCTGCATCTCCCTCGCCCCCTTGCCGCGTGGATTGCTGCTGGCGCGTGAGCCAGAAATGTCGCACCGCCTCCCGAATACCCCCATCAAGATTCCGCATGCCGGTGCATCCGTGTCGTAACCGTCGACGAAAGGTAAAGATCCGCGCCGTGATCGCCTACGCGGTCAAACGCTATATTGAAATAGTCGGCATCCAACTCAATCCCGATGCTGTTCCGTCCCCATCGGGCGCAGGCCAGGTTGGTCGTACCGGTCCCCATGAAGGGATCGAGCACGGTATCGCCCACAAATGAGAACATCCGGATCAGCCGCTCGGCAAATTCGAGCGGGTACGGCGCAGGATGGCGTGAAGTAGAGGTGCCGGGGAGGTCCGTCCAGATTTGCCTGAACCAAGCCTGGTAATTCTCCGCACTGATAATGCTCAGGAGCCGCTCCAGTTTGGTAGGGCTGCGATAGCCTCCGGGCTTCCGCTGCATCAACACGAACTCGATGTCGTTCTTGATCACCGCATTGGGTTCGTAGGGTTTGCCCAGGAAACCGCCACCGCCGGACACCTCATACTTCGCATTGGCGATCTTGTGCCAGATAATCGGTGCGAGATTGTCAAATCCAATCGCCTTGCAGTGCTCCTGAATTGTCGCGTGGAGGGGGACAACGGTGTGCCGTCCGTTGTTTTTTCGACGGGAAAGGCAGACGTCACCGATGTTGACAATAAGCCTTCCGCCGGGCACTAACGCTTGGAAGCAATTCCGCCATACCTCGTCCAACGCCGTCATAAACTCATCGTAGTCGGCCACGTGACCCATCTGACCTTCGCGGTCGTTGTATCGTTTTAGCGTCCAGTAGGGCGGCGAAGTGACCACAAGATGAATGGAATTCGCCTCAAGTACTGAGGCCGCGCGCGCATCGCCGTGAATGAGTTCGTGACTGGTTTTCTGGCCACGGACCACTGCCTCAATCCGCCGAATCGCCTGCTCGTCCCGGGCAAGTGTCGGGAGCACATCATCCAAGTTGGCATCTCCCACGAACGCGGCGAACAATTGCTGCTCTTCGTTCTCGGCAGCAAGTCTTAGTGTTCCTGACCTCATCCGGCGAGTCTAACAGAATGATTCCAACAGCAGCAATTCGCCCCTCGTTCCCCAAGTACAGCTCTTGTCATTACCATATTTTGTTGTTGTTATTCCTATGGTCAGCCTCCGCTCAATTCATGGGCGAAGTTCGTCCAATTCCGTGAGTATTTCTCCCGCAGCCCGAGTCAACGGCCAGCGGCCAGGATATCGGACAAACTCGATATGCCCGTCCATGAATAACACATTGCTGCCACCGGGGACATGATTAAAGCTCGCTGCATATGGACCGAAGCTAAACCTATCCCACATGACCGGTATTTCCGCTTGCGTGAGTTCCGCCCCGTCGATGCGCTCGACACCTTCGCGTACGCGATAGAAAACGTTTCCTCCCATCGACCCGCGTCCCGGCGGCGCGGGTAGATCTTCGTCAAATTTCAACCCCTGGGCAACGCGATCTTTGTATACTTCAGCAAACGCCGCCAATTCGTCGTCGTTGACAATGACATAGCCCAGATAGAAGTAGCTCTGATCGTCCACCGCACTTACTGGATCCTCTGCAAACCTTGGGTCCGGAGCCATAGGATCACTCGGACAAAGGAGGACATGAGAATCGCTGAGGAACTCGGGATACACGGGTGTTGACACAAACATGAGGCGGCCGGCCTCCGCGGCAAGCTCTGGAAAAACTTCTCCCTTGGATTCGTTGGCAAACATTTTGCAGACGATTCCCATCTGTTTGAGATTGTTCTGGCACGAAGCACGGCGTGCGGCCTCACGCGCCCGCGCCAGCGCCGGACGCATAATGGCCGCGCTGATGGGAAGCACCAACAGGAACACTGCGCTGACGACCAAACCGCCAATGGCAAGCCCTTGTCCTGTCAGCCTGCCCCCGGAACGGCTGATGTAGACTACCGCCAAGATACCGCAGATGAGTCCGGGAATTGCCGTCAATCCGCACGTAAACAGACCGAGAAGACCGAGGACCAATGACGCAATAGCAAGCCCGCTGGTCTTGGTGAATGGCGGCGGACCTGCCACACCGGCACCGGGCGGTTGGCCCGGCGTATGGATACGCTGTCGCGCAAGTGCCTGGCAGGATGCACAATATTTCTGGCCGTTTACGACAACAAGGCATTCGTTACAAAAGGCCTCCGTACAGCCAATGCACCGAGCCACGGCAGGAACATCCGGATGATTCTTGCATTCCATGAATTGCTACCCCCTATTGAGAAACCCTGAAACCGCGTTCGCCCCGGCACGCGCCCCTACTCCCGGCGCACATCGCCCCAGCACTTTCCCGTGCAACCAGTATGTACTGCATCAAGTTCCGATGCAAATGCCGCTTGTACGCATGAGCATAGCATGCCTTTTCAACGCCGTCTATCCAAAGGCGAAAGGCCAGGGCAAACACATCAAAACCACCGATGCTCTGTGGCTGAATACACCCGAAGCAGCGCGGGCAAGAGCCCCAAGACATGGGACCCATCACCTGATTTCCGCATTGTCACGGTTCGAATCGTAACACTTGGCCAAGGTCATCGCGTCGCATATGCGGGACGCCTATGCCACAATAGGCGGAGCCTTTATTTGGCGGCCTTGCGATAGTAAATGAAGATCGCGCCGGGGGTGGTGGGGATGCTTACTTCGATGGCCATGCCTTTCGAAGTATCCAATTCCCCGGTTTCCAGCGAGTCTTCGTAGAAGATGCGGTACTTACTGTCCAAAGCAAGTCCCCTAAGGGTACAGATGGTCTTTTCGGGGCACTGTTCACGCCGGTAAATGACGGCCAAGCCGGAACCTAGATCGTCGCGGTGGAATTGATAGCCGTACCAAGCGTCTTTGGCGGCGGAGTGGGGGAAGAGTTCGTAGAAGTCGCCGAGCATGTAGGGGCGGAGTTTCTTGTAGATCGCGATGGTCTTGCGGATGGCTTCTTCGGTCTGGGGGTCGGCGCCTTGGATGAGGGCGTAGGTGTCGAGGACGAGGATGTTGCCGGTGGTCATGCCGCTGCGGAAGAGATACGAAGGTTCGACGCCAAAATTGCCGCAGCCGTGGAGTGGAATCCAGGGGAAGAGGCCGCCGTTCTGGACCTGGTCGGCTTCGGGATCGGGGCCGAAACATTGGCGGTCGCTGTGCCAGAGGGGCAGGCCGTATTTCAGTGTCTCGAAATCGAGCCGTCGCCCGCCGCTGGCGCAGATGTCGACCACGAGGCCCGGATGCCGCCGCATGAGCTCCTGCCACATCGCATACAGACCCTCGACGTGCCGCATCTCGGTCATGCCTTGCCGCTCGGGCGTATCGACCTGCCGCCAGTACTCGAGCGGGCGCATATTGAAGTCCCAGCGGATCCAGTCGAGATTCGCCGCGCTGATTTGCTGGTCGATGTAATTGGTCAGCCATTCCCGCGCTTCGGCGATGTCAAAGCGGAAGAGGCCATTCTTGTTCTTCGAGTCAGACAGATAGGTCACCCACTCGGGGTGTTCCTGCTCGATGCGCGTGCCGCGCACGACGCGCTCGGGCTCGAACCACAACAGGTACTGCAAGCCCGCGGCATGGGCGGCCTCGCCGATGGGTTTCAGCCCATTCGGATACTTCACCGGGTCCGGCTCCCAGGTGCCAGTGCCGTCGGGGAAACCGATGGGGTACCACTGTTGCGGGTCCATGTCGGACCAGAAGACCTCGAATCCGCGCTGGGCCAGCGGCTGCATCACGTTGATATGGGCAGGTTCATAGGAACCATCGGGTTCTTCGTGGACGACGGAGCCACAAATCGGCGCGAGGACCAGTTCGCCGTTGCGCCGCGGCAGGTTGTGCGCGAGCATCCATTGCCGGAACAGGTTGTTGCCGCGCACGGGGTCATCGCTCTCCCAGAACTGAAGCACGATGCGCGGCGTGCGGACGCGCTCGCCGGGCTTGAGCCGCACGCGGAAGTCCTGCTGGCCGCAGGTGACGCGTACATGGCCCTCGTCGACGCGCTGAAAACGTGCCTCCCACTGCCCGGCCCAGCCGATGGCGATGAGCACGCCGCAGTTTCCGGTGTTAAGATTGAAGTAGGGCATCTGTTCGTCCGAAGAACGGCCACCGACGGGCGCGATAACAAAGGGCGCGGCCATCCCATTTGGCAAGTCTTCATGCACGGGCGCGAAGCTTTGTTCAGAATTCAGATCACCGAGGACGTGTCGCAGCGTGCAGCGCGGGCCCGCGACAGGGAAAACCACGTCTAAAGGGAAGAGTGCTTCGATGACGCCGCTGTCTTCAGTGCCGGTATTGGTGACTTCCAGGATCATTTCGAGGGTCGCGGAATTGGGCGGGTCCGTAATCGAGTACTCGAATTCGAGGTGATGCTCGATGTCCCGGAAGCGTGGCGCTTCGCCTTCCAGCGTGCGCACCGGTACACCATCAACGCGCAGCGAGAA
>JACPGD010000184.1 GCA_016182645.1 Candidatus Hydrogenedentota bacterium
GTCGGCCTGCTTGATAATCGTGCGGATCCGGGCAAGCATCTCGCCCCGCCAATCATTCACTTCGTCGATTCTCGCATCGATCAGGTGGGAGGGTGAGTCTCCCCCTTGTTCTTCCTTCAGGCCGGTCTTCGTCTTCTTCATGGTGGGGTCGCTTTCTCCATGGTTATCGCCGATCTTCCTACACTTGAGTATCGCTTTCCAGCGACCGCAGACGGGATCTATTCACAGTGCCGCCAGTCCATTAACGATTTTATCCACACCATTCGCCGCCGTTTTAAGAAACGGAACAACCAGTTCTCCCTTGTCGTCACACGTAAAGGATACCCAAATAATCGCCGTTTGCGTGCCTGAACCGTGCAAGGCCGCGGGGCGTTCGCCACTGAAATCCTGCGTACCATGGATGACACCATCTCCAAACTGGATTGACGCTCCTGGGCCGAGGCTGATGAATGCTCTTGGTTGCGGTGGCTTTGTGAACGCTGCATCATGCACCGGCAGTTCCTTCACCGCGGCTTTGGTGGGCTTGCGGGGGAAGATGGGACGGTATCCTCCGGGAATCCGGGAAAGACTTCCATCGCCGGAGAGGAGACCTGACGGTCGAAGCGCACAAGCGGTTTGAATTGTCAAGCAAGCATTTAGGTGCCTTAAGGATCGGAAGCCACAAGTAAGAACAAGAAGCTAAGCCACCTGCGCTCCTTCAGGGCGCGCAAGGGAGAGGCGTCCACGATCCGGTGGTTCCGCTACGCTCCATCCCCAGCTAATTGCGGACACCCCTCCGGGGCTGAGAAACCTGACTGACACTGGGTTGTGGGCCAAGCTCACGTTGTCAGGTTTAGCAGGTCTGCTGCGCCGCCACCGGGTGCGGGCACGATTCTGCTCACGCATTCAGGGCCTGGCGCACCTTGAGTCCCAAGCCGCGGGAGGTGAAGGGCTTGGGCAGGAAGGTCCGGCCGGTATCCATGGCCTCGCTGACGCCGATGACATTTTCAGGATGGCCGGACATGTAGAGGACGCGGATGGCGGGCTGGAGCGCCGCAATCGCTTCGTAGACCTGCTTGCCATTGACCTTCGGCATGATGACGTCGGTGAGCAAGAGGTCGAACCTGACGCCGTTGCCTGCGTGGCCCAGTGCTTCGTCGAGTGTGGCGGCGCAGAAGACTCGGTACCCGTAGTGCTCGAGCATTCGGGCCACAATGTCCCGCACGCTGGTCTCGTCTTCAACGACGAGAATCGTCTCCGCGCCTTGGAGCGAGGTGGAATCCTCGGGCAATTGCGGTTCAATTTCACCGAGCGCTGCGACCACCGGCAGGTAGATCTTGAACGTTGTCCCGCGTCCGGGTTCGCTGTAGACCCAGATGTAGCCATTGTGTTGCTTCACGATGCCGTAGACCGTGGCCAACCCGAGGCCCGTGCCGCGTCCCAGTTCCTTGGTCGTGAAGAATGGCTCGAAGATGTGTTCGATCACTTCGCTGGTCATGCCGCAGCCCGTGTCGCTCACGGCCAGCAGGACGTAGTGCCCTGGAGACGCGCCCGCGTGGTCGCGCGCATACTCTTCATCCAGCATCACGCTGCCCGTTTCGATCATGAGCCGACCGCCTGACGGCATGGCATCGCGCGCATTGACCGCCAGGTTCATGAGGATTTGCTGGAGCTGGTTCTCGTCCGCCCGGACCATCTCAATCGCCCGGAGGGTGGCCGTGATCTCGATATCTTCTCCAATGAGCCGCTGCAACATGCGTTGGGTCCGCGCGACGAGGTCGTTCAGATCTAGAAGGCGCATCTCCAGGATCTGCTTCCGGCTGAAGGCCAGTAATTGCCGCGTCAGGTCGCGGGCGCGTTCCCCGGCGTTTTCGATGTCGGTCACCTGGTCGCGCAGGCGTTTGTTCTCGGCAGGCAGGGCCGTGAGCAGAGCTTCCGAATTGCAAAGGATAATCGTAAGCAGGTTGTTGAAGTCGTGGGCCACGCCGCCCGCCAGTCGCCCGATGGACTCGAGGCGCTGCGCCTGGCGCAACTGTTCCTCCAGTTGGGCTTTCGCGTCGCGGGCGCGAAGCGCCATAATCCCGAAGGCGAGGTCGTCGGTGAGATGCGAGAACAGGTGTACCTCCGCCGGGCCGAAGGCCTCCTTCCGCTCGGAGTAAATGGCCACGGCACCGAAAGCCGAGTCTCCCGAGCACAGCGGCAGCGCGAGACACGACTGCAGTCCATACTGGGCGGCTTGTCCACGCCAGGGCTGGAAGGCGGTCGAGCCGGGAATGTCGTTGTCCAGGCTGGGGCGGCACGTGCGAATGGCGGTACCCACGGGCCCGCGGCCAGTGGGGGAGTCGTCCCAGGTGATGGTAATGCTCCTGGCGTAGTTCTCGGCATCCCCAATCACCGCAACGGGTTTGACCAGTTTGGCGGGGCCGTTCTGCGTCAAGCCGATCCAGCAGACACGGTACCCGCCGGCTTCGACACACAAGCGGCAGATTTCCTGCATCAACGCATCTTCGTGCGTGGACTTGATCAGGGCCTTTCGGCACTGAATGATGGCCGCGAGGGTCCGGTTGAGGCGCTGCAGTTCTTCTTCCGCGTGCTTGCGGTGCGAAACGTCGCGGATGATCGATTCGTAGTACGTCAGCCCGCCCTGTTTGATGGAGCGAATGCTGACCTCCACGGGAAAGGGCGTGCCATCTTTTCTTACGTGTACGGTTTCATAGAAGGCGCCATCGTTGACTTTGACGGCGTTCAGCAGATCATCGAGTCTGGCCCGGGCGGACGGCGCGCGCAGATCGGCGGCATCCATACCGATCAGTTCCTCCCGCTGGAAGCCATAGATGTCGCAAACCCGCCGGTTGGCGTCGATGATGCGCCGGTGGTTATCGCAGAGCAGAACCACGTCGTTGGCGTACCAAGCCAGGAAATCCCGATACGTTTCAATGGTGAAGGGGGCGCTGCCGTCCGGGGTATGCCCGGCTGGATTCCCCTTCTTGCGCCGCCCCGAAAAGAAAGCGCCGCGTGCCGCCGCCACGAGTAGGGCGGACACCACTATTGCGGAGATAAGGAACAGCCCATTCACCGTGTGCGGAGTCCCTAAGGTCTGAAAAAAGCTAAAATTACGAAAAATGACACAATCTACACACTGATATTTTACCACGATTTAGGCCATTTGTCGAGAATTATTGCTCTTGCAGGTTTTTCCCGCTGCTATTCCGGAGTTGGAGGGTGTAGCCGGGAGGAATGTCCAAAGAGTAATACAAAGTGTCCCCTTCTTGCCGCCACGACAGCGCCAGTGTGGCTCCACCAGGTAAAGGCAGCACGCCGCTGCAAGAGGGCAGGACCACCTCTGGGAAGACGATATCGATACGGTGGTTTACGGCATCCACGTGACGCATGCCGAGCACGTCGCGCAGCAGGGTATGCACAATATGCGAAGCGAAGCCGTGATTCAGTGAAGCGGATTCATCGATGTTCTCCCATAACGTGCCGGTGCGGCTGGCCATGTACAAGAGATAGTCGATCGATTCGTCCAGAATCTGCTGGCTGAACCCGTAGCGCGACAGGAGTTCAAGGCGGAGCATATTGCCAACGAAGGCATTGGCCGGATGGACCTCGGGCCACGCCCGGGTCTCTTTTCGTTTCGGGCCGAACTCTTCGCGCAGGATGCGCCACAGTTCCGGGTGCGATTCCGGTGTGGCCACATGGAAGAAGAACGCGAAATACTGGCAGACCTCGGAACGGTTCGTGGTGCGCTCCAGCGTATTGTCCTTGCGCAAAGCATTATCGACAAAGAACTGCCCGTCGTACGACTGGCGGCGAATCGTCTCCTGGAGGGTCCGGGCTTTCTCAGTGAGTTCTGGAACGCCGTAGAGGCGCGAGGCTGTTTCGAGCGCCGCCGCGTACAGCATGTTGCTCGGGTAATTCACGTCCTGGACGAATCCATTGGCTTTTGACCACTCGACGAAGACCCAGCTCTCCAGTTTTTCGAGCAGGCCGTCGCTGTTTTCAAACTTCTTGAAATAGTCGAAGAGCGCGAAGACCTTGGGCCGAAGCCCCTCCACGGTGGCCGTGTCGCCGGTGCGGTCGCGGTACTCGCCCAGTTGCAC
>JACPGD010000004.1 GCA_016182645.1 Candidatus Hydrogenedentota bacterium
CGCGCAGACTATTCAGGCGGGCGCGCGCGCGTTTGTCCGGCTGGGCGAAGCACTCCTGAAGCGCGGTCAAGCGCGGTCTATCATGCTCAGGTTCCCCGCGGAGCGAAAATTCAACGAGACCAATTGTCTCGGCGCCAACGCCCGCCTTGCTGATCGCCGCGCTGATGGAGCGCTGGATGGTCTCACCATCCGGGCTGGTCCCACCGACCTCGCCGCCACTGGAAAAGTCGATCCCACGAATTACCGCGTAGACGCGATCCCCGTCCCGGTTTGCGTCTTCCAAGCGTTTCAGCACGAGGGCGGCGGCACCTTCCCCCGGGGGATTGACACGCCGCGTATCGGACAGCATCACGCGCGGATCACCCGGGAGATCCACCGCGCCCACCAGCGCCGTGTTGATCTCGCGGCGCTGCAAAGCGCGCACCGCGGCTTGCAAGGCATTCATCCCCGAGGTGTCCTCGCTGGCGATAGTGAAGCTGGGGCCGCCTGCCTTTAATTCGCGCGCGATCCGGCTCGCGATCACACTCGCCAACGCGCCCATCACGCGGTTGGGCGTCAACGGCGGTCCATAGGCTTCGCGCAAACGTTCAACCCACTCTTTATGAGCCTCGGCCGTCAGGGTGTCCGCCGCCCATGTCCGCGCCTTCTGTTCCAGCATCCAGCGCACGTGGAAATTGGTCGTGTTCAGGTCAAGCGCTACACCGATGAACACGCCGGTATCCGCATGGCCTGTCTCACCTCCGCCTCGGAATGGTTCAAGGCGAGCGGCGTCTTCCCAGGCATTTAATGAGGTCTGCAGCATTAGCAATTGCTGCGGCAGCATCTCTTCCAGCTCTTTCGGGGGGATGCGGAAGCGCGTGAGCGGTGCTTCCACTTTCGACAGATAATGACCCGCGGGCGCTTCCCGTCCCTCCTCCATGAACCAGGCGCTCTCGCCGAGGCCCCACCACCGCGCTGGCGGCGCTGGCTCCTCCGTTGGACCGCCCAAAATGCGCTCCCGGAACGCTTCAAACCCTCCGCCAAAGTTCGCATCCATCCCCACAATCGCCACCGCCGCTTCCTCGTCTGGATTGCGAAGCTCCTGCACCAGTGACACGGCCGGCTGTTCAGGGTCCCACTCCTCGATCAATACGTGTGCATTGATCCCGCCAAACCCAAAGGCGCTGACGGCCGCCCGGCGCGGCCGTCCATTCCGCGCCTCCCACGAACGCGCCTCGCGCAATATGCTGAAGGCGCTCTCTTCCAGACAAAAAGGTTCCGGCGCGGATTCAAAATTGGCCGTCGGCGGCAACTTCCGTTCACGCAGTGCGAGCAGCACCTTCGTCAGGGCCGCCGCGCCGGCCGCGGTGAGCAAGTGCCCGACGTTCGACTTGACCGAGCCAATGACGCACTGTCCCGGTTTGCTCGGCGCGCCGGCCCATAATTGCTTGAGGCTCTCGATCTCGACGGCGTCTCCGACAGGCGTGCCGGTCGCATGACACTCAACAAGGTCCACCTCTTGTGGCTGCCAGCCGGCCTGCACATAGGCGGCGCGCATCGCGCGGAGCTGTCCCTCAGAGCTCGGCGCCAACAGTTTTCCGCCGATGTCATTCGACAGACCGATGCCCCGGATGACGCCGTGGATGTGTTCATGATCGCGCACGGCGTCGCTCAGCCGTCGCAGCACAAAGATGCCCGCGCCTTCCCCCACCACCAGGCCGTTGGCCGCGCGGTCGAAGGGGGCCGACACGCCGGTGGGCGAGAGCGCGCGCAATTGGGAGAAGCCCATCTGCGTGTAGAGACAGTCGGGGCGCGACAGGCCGCCCGCCAACATCGCATCGGCGCGGCCGCTCTGGAGTTCGTCGCACGCCAGCTTCAGCGCATAGAGCGAAGAGGCACACGCCGCATCAAGGGTATGGGCGGTCCCACCCAGCCGAAACGCTTTAGCGAGCAACCCCGCGGGTAATCCGGCAACAAAACGATTCAGCGGGTGCACGAGTTTTGCCGGGCCGGCCTGTCCCGTCATTTTCTCTTGGAAAGTACGGCCAAGGTACTCCCAAGCCAGCTTGGAGGCCGATTCCGTGGGCAGCGCAATGTTCCCTAGAATCACGCCGATGCGATCTCGGTTCCAGCGTTGCGCGCGCGCATCGCGAAAAGCATGTTGTCCCGCGAAGAACGCCAGCCGGAACATGGGATCGAGTTGGTCCAGCAACTCTTGTTCGATGAACAGCGCCCTTGAGGCGAGGTCGTCGCCGAGATTGCCCGCCGCCAGATCAAGTGCAAGGCCACCGTCCTCGACAAAACAGCCGCGCGTGGAATAGGTGTGATCGAGCGCGCCAATCTCCGGCGAATACACTGCCTCGAACGGCAGCGGCCAGCGCCCATCAGGCACGTCGCTTCCCGCATACGCGCGCGCGGCAATATTGCGCCAGAAGGTATTTAGATCGGGGGCGCCAGGAAAGACACCGCCGATTCCAACTATGGCTATGGGATCAAACGTCACCCGAATTCACCTTGGATTTGTCTTGCCGGACCGGTCGGACCCATCTGACCTGTCTGACGGGCCTGACTCGTCCTACTCTCCCCGGGGTGGCGCCCTCAAGCCCCAAGCCTGAGGGTGGGGACTATGCCAGCGCATTCTGCTTGAACACTTCGTTCAAGGACCTGTCCAGCGTGCACTCGTAGCCGCGCAGCCGGGCGATGAGCAGGCCGCTTTCGCGTTCCGTGAATTCAATGTCCGCCGTGGCGTGATGTTCATTGTGCTGGGTCATGCGCGCCGTCACCCGCATTGGCCGCCGGGGATAGGCGCGGAATTGACGGTACTCCTGAATCCGGCCCGGCAACGACGCCACGCCGTAGTGCTCGAAGGTCCAGAGAATCGTCAACTGCAAGGCGCAGTCCAGAGCGAGCGGATCGGTAATCCAGGAATTGCGCAGCGGGCGCGCAATCCACTGCGCGGGCGCGGGCGCCGCCTGGACCAGCGCGCGCATCAACTCGCCGTGGCTGAAGCTGGCCTCGCTGAGGCCCTGAAAATGCGGTCCATGGAACAGATTGCCGTTTGTGTAGTATTCGCCTTCGGGCAGCATCTTGTCGCATGGTCCGTCGACAACAAGTTCCACGTGACCTTCGAGTGGCTGCGCCGCGAGGAGCACTTCCGCGGAGGCATGCACAACATCCGTGGCCTCCGCCCGCGTACTCCGCAACTCCACGGGGACAACATAGAGGCCGTCCTGGTGTTGCGCCTTGCCCGACAAGAAAGATAGTTTCAAGCGCTCCCCATCGTCCAGCTTCACACCTTTGAATACACGGAGGTTATTGAGGCCGTGGAAGCGCAGGCCAGGGTTCGTGTGCAATGCCGCTTGCGAGAACCACTCGATCATCATCACCACCGGCAACACCGCGTGTCCCTTCAGCACATGCGAGCGCAGGAAGGAATGGTCCTCTGTGTTCAGATCGATGGCGAACGCCAGCGATAGTGGCGGCCCGGCCGCTGCCGGGTGCTGGGCCGCCGGCTCTTGGGCGGCGGTGTCTTTTTTCGGTGCGGGAAACCCGAAAACCACCACCTCGGCCGCGCGATCTTTGTCCTGGCTGATTTCCTGAATCAGGTACCGGGCGCCGACCTCGAGATCGATCAGGCCCACGCCCTCTTCTTCAAAAACTTTCTTCAGGGCCGGCGTGACCATCCCGCCTTCCCACGGGCCCCAATTGACCGCCACAACACGGCACTCAGGCCGGTTGCGCTGCTCCACGTGGGCAAGTTTGTTCAGCACCTCGTTCGCCATGGCGTAGTCCACTTGTCCTCGCCGGCCATAGCGGCCCGTAGACGACGAAAACAGCACTAGAACGCGCAACGGGTCGCCGCTCACGGCCTCGAGCAGCGTGCGCAACCCCTCGACCTTCGTGCTGTAGACATTGCGGAACTGCTCGGACGTTTTGTCCTGGATCAACTTGTCCGCAATGACGCCCGCGCCGTGCACCACGCCGCGGATGGGGCCGTATTGCGCGCGAACGTCTTGGACGATTGCCGCAACTGTGGCGCTGTCCCGAATATCCACGCTGTGGTAGGAGACCCGTGACCCCGCCGCTTGCATGCGCACGATATTGGCGTGGATCTCGCGGTTCGCCAGCAGAGCGGCGGTTTGTTGCGACAGTTCCCGCGGCGTATTTACGCCATGCTCCATCAATGCCCGCTTGATGCCTGCCTCGTCCCGGAGCGGCGCCAGCCACGCGGGCTCCTCTTTCAGCGCGCTCCGGCCCAGCAGAATGAGCGTGGGCTGAAAACGTTGCGCCAGCGCGACCGCGACTTCCGCCGTCACACCGCGCGCGCCGCCCGTGATCACCACCGGATCGCCCGGTTGCAGCGGGCGCAGGCCATTCAGCAGGCCCGCCGGCACGGGCGAAAGTTGCAGCCACAGCCGCCCTTCGGGCGCCAGTCCCACTTCGCGTGGACCGCCGCCCAGTAGCTCTTGTGCAATACGTTCCGCCGCGGCGGCGGCGTCAAATTCCGGCGCAAAATCGAGCGCGCGGCACTGCACTTCCGGCCACTCGTGGTGCGCGGTCTTCGCCAGGCCTGCCAAGCCACCCGACACCACGTCGCGGATGCTGGCTTCGGGGCGATAGCCGAAACAACCATCGAGCCGGGAGACCGTGACGAAAAATGACGGGGCGTCCTGGCTGGCGCGGCGCAAGGCCGGGGCGGTGGTTTGCGCGAAAATAAATGTGTTGTAGAGAAACTGATCGTCCGCGCCTTCGGCTGGCGCGAGCAGGATAGCGCCGGCCAGGCATTCGGGGGGTTGCGGCGTTTCGGTCAGGGTAACGATTTCCGGCCGCCAGCCTTGAGCGGCGAGCACCGTTTGTAGCGTTTGAGCGAGACCCCCGCTATCGTCCGTAATCCACACGGGGGCGGCTGAAACGCTCACCGCCTTCACGGGCTGTTCTTCAAGGAGGGCAGAGGTGAGCACCATCCGCTCGACTGTGCGCATTGACCGGCTGATTTCCGGCGGCCGCGCTTCGGCTGGCGGCGCGGGCGCTTCCGCCGTCGTTTCTCCCTGCGCGAGAAAAGCCACGATGTCGGCCAGCGTTTGCAGTTTGCCCACCATCTCCGGCCCCGGCTGCGGCGCTCCCGGCAGCTTCTCCTGGAGCGCGCTCAGGATCTCGACCCGCTTGATCGAGTCGATGCCAAGATCCGCATCAAGGCTCATCTCCAGTTCCAACATCTCCGCCGGGTAACCCGTCTTCTCCGCCACGGTGGCCAACAGCAGGCCACTGATCGCGTTGCTGTCCTTAGGGTCTTTTCTGTCGCTGTTATCTCTGCTGTCCCTCGCGCCCTTGTTCCCTGCGATAAAGTCGACAATCTGCTGCAGCGTCTGGAGCTGCCCCACCTGCTCCGGTCCAACCTCCGGCGCGTCCGGCATCAGTTCGCGGAAACCGGAAAGGATTTCCACGCGCTTGATCGAATCAATGCCGAGATCGGCATCCAGGCTCATCCCCAACTCCAGCATCTCCGCTGGGTACCCGGTTTTCTCCGCGACAACTAGCAGGAGCAAATTGCCGATGGCCTGGCTGTCTCCATCGTCCCTTTGGTACTTTCGGTCCCTTTCGTCCTTTTGATCCCTGCTCCCAGCGATAAACTCCACAATCTGCTGCAATGTCTGCAAACGCCCGACCTGGTCGGCGCCAATCTCCGGCGCCTCCGGCATCTGTTCGCGGAAACTGGAGAGGATTTCCACGCGCTTGATCGAGTCAATGCCCAGATCGGCATCCAGGCTCATTCCCAGTTCCAGCATCTCCACCGGATAGCCGGTCTTCTCCGCGACCGTGCGCAGCAGCAGCTCGCTGATAGCCTTGCTGGCATCCGCGGGTTTACTGTCCTCGCTGGCTATGGTGGCGCGCGTGGCGCCACCCTCAAGCTTGGCCGCTTGAGGGCGCCACCCAGCATCTGTGCTGTCCTTGTCGTCCCTCCTGTGGTCGCTTGCCGCTGGGGGCCGCGCGCCGGCCGGTTGCTTGAGCAACATCTGGAACGTGGCCAGTGCCGCCTGTTGGCCCTCCAGGAATTGCCGGTGCAATTGCGCCGTCTGCTCTTGAAGCCGCTGCAGCGCCATCAAGATTTCCCCATTGGGATGCCCGTCTTGGGAATCAGATGCGGGGACCGGTGGGCTGCCTGAATTGGCAGGGCGTTTCTGCGATGTTTCCTGATTCATGGTGACGCCTGCATGATGGTCCTGCGCTTGTGGTTGTGTCTTACCTATCTTGCCTGTCTGACTGGCCGGGCCGGCGGTAGCTGTTGTTGAGGGCGCGGGGCGATTTCTGGCCGGCCGGGATTCTTTCCGCGGGCTGACATAATTGGCGCCGCACAGTTTAACGGTCATGCGCGGCTTCTTGCGCGGCGCGGCTTCGGCCACGTCTGCATTCCAGGCTTCCAACAAGACGGGGTAGCCGAGTGCGGCCAATTGCGCAAGCAAGCGTGCGAGCGACTCGATCCCGCAGCGCTTGGCGCTCGTGGTATCGAGCGCAGCCGCCGTGAAGTCACGCCCCTGAAGAATGGCCTGAATCAATCCCGTGATGCGCGCGCCCGGCCCCACTTCGACAAAGGTGCGGACACCGTCCGCGTGCATCCGCTCGACTTGAGCGATGAACTCGACCGGCCGCGCCAATTGCGCCGCCAATTGCTCACGAAGTGCGTCAATATCCTGGGGATAGGGAGCGGCCGAGGTATTGGCGTAGACCGGCGCTCCCGGCGCTCCAATGGCCGCTTCACGCAAAACGAGCAAGAAAGGCGCGCTTGCGGCACTGACGTGCTCGCTGTGGAACGCGGCGGCCACCGGCAACGTCGTCGCACTGAGGTTCCTCTCCTTGAACAACGCTGCCGCCTGTTCCAGCGCGGACTTTGGCCCGCTCAGCACCGTTTGCTCAGGCGCGTTCTTGTTGGCGATGGTGAGGTGGAGTCCGCTCTCGCGCAGCATGCTCTCCACCTGGGCCACACCGGCACGCACGGCGAGCATGCCGGTGCCGCTGTCGCCATGCGCCATGAGTTCACCCCGGGCGCACGACAGCCGGAACAGGGTGGACTCGTCGTAACAACCAGCCGCGTGTAGCGCGGCGAGTTCGCCATAGCTGTGTCCCGCATAGGCGTCCGGATGCAGTCCAAACCGCCGCAGCAACTTGATCGCACCCGCTTCCACCGCGCCCAGCGCGGGTTGGGCCACTGCGGTGTTGCGCAAGACCTCCTCCTGGGACGCGCGCGCCTCCTTCGAGAATGCTGGCTGCGGATGAATGAAGCCGTGCAAACCTTCTCCCGTCTGTTGCTCGAAGATCGCCTCCGCCAACTCGAGGGATTCGAACATTTCAGGGAATGTGCACACGAGGTCGCGCAGCATCCCCGGCTGTTGCGCCCCCTGCCCCGCTCCTTCAGTGCTTGCGCGGCCTCGCTCATAATCTTCGACACGTCTTGGTCTGCCCGTGCCACGAGTACCAGCCGGTACTTCGCGGACGGCGTGAAATGCTGCCGAAGCTGCTGCGCTTCACGTTGCACTTCGTCCCACACGGCGGCCCCTGGAAATGCCAGCAGGGATTGTCTTAAGGCTTCCGTTGTCTCGGCGGAAAAGGCCAAAATCTCGATGTCGCCGTTCCAGTCCGGCGCGGTTTTCAACGCGCTGTATTCTTCAAGCACGCAGTGAAAATTACTCCCGCCAAAACCTAGCGCGCTGACGGCCGCGCGCCGCGGATGCCGCGATCTGACCCACGGCCGCTTGTCCGTATTCACGTAGAAAGGCGTGTTCTCACGCGTGAGCGCCGCTTGCGGCTGCTGCACCTTGATCGTGGGCGGCAATACCTTGTGGTACAGCGCCAACGCGGCTTTAATCACACCCGCCGCCCCGGCGGCCGCTTTTGTGTGTCCAATCTGCGATTTCACCGAACCCAGAGCGCACCATGCGCCATTCGGGCTCGCGCCGTAGACTTCCTGCAGTGCCGTAATCTCCGCGGCGTCGCCCGCGGCGGTGCCGGTGCCGTGCGCCTCGACTAACTCAATGCTCTCCGGCGCCACCTGCGCCTGCTCATACGCGCGCCGCAAGGCCTTGGTCTGGCCCTTGGCGCTGGGTGCATAGATGGCGTCGCCCTTGCCGTCGCTCGAAGAGCCCATACCGCGGATGCAGGCATAAACACGGTCCCCGTCGCGTTCGGCGTCACTCAGCCGTTTCAAGACGAGAATCCCCAGCCCTTCGCCCAGCGTCGTCCCGTCGGCGGAGACATCGAACGGCTTCGCGTGGCCCGAGGGCGACAGTGCCGGCGTCTTGCTGAAGCACATGTACATGAAGATGTCGTTGAAGGTGTCCACCCCGCCGGTAATGACCATGTCAGATCGCCCTGCGGCGAGTTCCAGCGTGGCGAGGTTGATCGCACTGAGCGAGCTGGCGCACGCCGCGTCGACGACGCAATTCGTGCCACCCAGGTTAAGGTGTTTGGTGATGCGCCCTGCCACCACATTCCCCAACAGGCCGGGGAAGGATGCCTCCTGCCAGGGGACGTAAGCATCACCGATCCGCTGCACGGCATCTTCGACGGTATCGGCATCGATTCCCGCTTCCAGCAGGGCCTGGCGCCACAATGGATGCCCCAGCCGCGCGCCGAGCGGAATGACGAGTTCCAGCGCACCCGTCACACCCAGGATGACACTGACGCGATCGCGGTCGAAAGTGCTGTCCGGCCCATAGCCCGCATCGCGCAAAGCGCGGTCCGCGGCGAGCATGCCCAGCAGTTGCGATGTGTCCGTGGCCTCGAGCGTGGCCGGCGGCATCCCAAATTCGAGGGGATCGAAATCAATGGGGTCCAGAAAGCCGCCGCGGCGGCCATAAGTGAAGTCCGAACGCTTGGGATCGGCATCGAAGTAATCTTCCGGCCGCCAATGCGACGCCGGCACTTCGCTAATGGCATCCACCGCATTCTTGATGTTTGCCCAGTACGCGCGCAGGCTGTTCGCCTTGGGAAAGAGACAGCCCATCCCGATGATGGCGATGGGTTCGGGTGCGCGCTGCTGCTGTTCTTGCCGCTCACTCACTTTTAACCACTCCCGGACCTCTTCTCATAGGTCACATAGGTCTTATAAGTCCTATTTTTCCACCCGGCAAAAATTGGCAATCTCCTCCAAAGTCCGCGGCACGATACGGAATGCCTGCTGCGGAACCGGAAATCCCTGCGCGCGCAGGCTGTTGCAGCGGCCCAATACTGCCGCTCCATATAAGATATTCATGGCCACTACCGCCGCGCGACGCTCAAGTCGCTGCTCCAGGAACGATCCTTTCACCCACTCATTGAACGCGCCCATGGCCGGCCCGCACCAGATCTGGTAGTCAGCCTTGCGCGACGCTTCGCCGCGGTTGGCCCAACGCGAAGACATGCCCAGGTACCAGCGGAACACCAGTGCCATCTTGTGCTTGGCGTCGCGTTGCGCCTTGGCAATTTGGTTCGGGTCACGCACTTGGAAAAAGGACTTGGTCTGTTCCCAGATAGTTTCGAGCGGCGCCTGAAAGATCGTCTTCTCGATCTTTTCGCGTTCCGCGGCGGGAATCTCGTCCAGCCCCCCGTGCGCGCGGTAGAGCTGATACAACTGGCGCGCACGCATCGGGAACATCGTGCCGCGCTTGAGCACCTGCAACTGGACGCCCATCTCGAACATGTCCGCCGCCGGCGCCATCGTCACATCCGCCTGTTCCGCTGCCGCCAGCATTTCGCGCACCGTGTCCGACGATCCCGACTCCACGCACGCCTGGTTGACCGAGCCGGTCACGATGTACGCCGCGCCCATTGCGTACGCCGCCAGCGCGGACGCGGGCGTGCTGATGCCGCCGCCCAGGCCCACGCGCAACGGGACGCCATAGTCAAACTGAGTCTGCAACCGGTCCCGCAATGCGAGCAGCGTCGGCAGCAGCGCGATCGCTGGGCGGTTGTCCGTATGGCCGCCAGAGTCGGCCTCCGCGGTCACGTCTTGCGCAACTGGAATGCGTGCCGCGAGGGCCGCCTGCCCCTCCGTAATCTCCCCACGCGACACCAATTCGCGCAGCATCGCCTCGGGCGGTGGTGAAAAGAATTTGGTGGCAATCTCGACACGGGAAACCTTCGCGATGACTCGGTTCGGCGTGCTGATGCTGCCGTCCGGAGCGCGGTGGATGCCCTGCACGCGGAAACGAACTAGGGGCAAAGTGAGCTTGAGATAAGCGGAGGCCTCGATGGTGCGCACGCCGCGCCGGAGATAGAGATCCACGATGGCGGCTTCGAGATCCGGCTCGCCGGGGCTGTGGATCAGATTAAAGCCACAGCCGGTCTCCAGGTGCGCCAGCCGCTCGATCGCCCGCTCGACTTCCGCCGGGGCCAGCCCGGCCGCCCCGAAAAACGCCAGGAAACCGTGCTCCGCCAGCGCCTGGACCAACTCGACGGACGCGATGCCGTTCGCCATCGCGCCCGCATAATAGGCGTAGCGCAGGCCATGATCGCGCCGGAAGCCCGCGTCGCCCAGCAATTCCAGGGGACACGCTGGTACATAGCCCGCAAAGTGGTGCTGGCCATTGTGGGCAGGGTCATGGCCGGCTGCGGGAAAGGCTGTCTCCAGCGCCAAGCCCGCAGGCCCTTCAACCACATACACTGGCAGGCCAACCTGGTGCACTAACTGGGCCGTCCGCTCCCCAGATGACGGCTTGGGCGCCGCTCCCGGCGCCTCCTCGGACGCCACCGGTCTGATAATGCTTGTCATCAAGAAACCGCCCTCAAAAATAAGCGACTGAAAGGAAGATCAATGCACGGTTCCCGTGCAGGAAACGGCTGGAAAATGACACCGCGGCGTGCGCCCGCCCATTCGCTCCCGGGGCAGCCCCCGCAGCCAAGGCCAAAAACACGTAATACTAGCATCTTTCGGCACTTTTGTGCCAGTTGACAATCGGCTGGCCGCAGGATGTAGACAGGACCAGGCGGCTTGTGTCGGCTCATTTGCAGTGGCGCGAGCAAGAGGTGATAGTATTTGGCGCGTCTAAATGGGGGAACAACTCTGAGCGTCTGGATCGATGTGCCGGGGAGGCGGGCGCAGGACCGGAAATACTTTTGGCAAGGGCAGCGGGATGGCTTGGCTTCTGTTCCTCGATGAGAGCGGGCATGACCATAGGCAAATGCCCTATGAAGTCCGGGGCGGGGTTGCGCTTCAAGATGCGCAACTTTGGCCATTTAGCCGGGCTGTACAACAGTTGGAGCGTATTGCTTTCGGCTGTGCCCTGCACGAGTTCCAGAAGGAAGTGAAGGGCAGCACTCTGTTGGACAGGAAACGATTCAAGTTTGCCACTCAGTCCGGCCCGATGGACGTGGCCGAACGCCAGAAATACTGCCGGGCGTTCTTCAGCAAAGGCCTACAGAGGATAAAGCCATCAAGGAATGAATTCACCGCCTATGGCCAGGCATGTATCGAGATGGCGCGGGGGATTTTTCAACTGCTCCGCGATCACAAAGCGGTGATGTTCGCCAGCGCAATTCCCCGCGGCAGCGGCAAAGCCGCGGAACCGTTGGAAGAGTATCTCCGCAAGGACCAGGTCTTTCTGCTTGAGCGTTTCTTTTATTTTCTTGAGCGCGAGAAGCAGAATGGCCTTTTAATCATGGACGAAACTGACAAATCCCAAGACCGGAGATTCGTTCGTCAACTGGAGGGATATTTCACCAAGACGAATTCGGGGAGGTATCGGACGCAGTGGATTGTACCCACGCCGTTCTTCGTTTCCTCAGATTTGGCCTACCCAATTCAAGCTGCAGACTTATGCATCTACTGCGTGAATTGGGCGTTTCGTCTGCCTTCTCAAGGCATGAACGCAGCCGTACGAGAAGAGATTCGAGATGAGTTTCTTGACTGGCTGCGGCGTCTGCAGTTTCACGGCGAAGGATCCCCGAGAAGGGAACGTCTTCGAAACTTGGGGAATCTGTTACGTTCCTAATCCGTGTGGTTCTGTCCCGGTTCAGCGGAAAATGGACAATGACCGGTTTTTGTTAATGAGTACGGTCGGGTTCTGATTCCATTTTCAAG
>JACPGD010000185.1 GCA_016182645.1 Candidatus Hydrogenedentota bacterium
CACTCGTGCTCGCGATTGTCCTCGCGGCCGGGCTGTCCCTAAACCGGCGGACGTGGTGGTTCCTGCTGCCGGCGATGCCCCTGCTGGGCCACTTGTATCTGACGCACATGCGCGGGGGGCGCGTGGCGCTGGCAGCGGCGGCGCTGTTTGCTCTCACCGCCTGGGGTTGCAGCAAGGTCGGCGTGTTGCGAAGACCGCACACGGTCATGCTGGTGTTCATCGTGTTTGCCGCGGTGGGCGGGGCGGCGGCACTGGGCCTGCACTGGCGGCAGACCGGGCAGGTGCTGCCAGTGGACAGCTCGCTTGCCCTGCGCTACAGCGGCTACTTCGGCGCGTCACAGATGATTCTCGATCATCCGCTCTCCGGGCACGGACCGGGGAATTATGTTGTGGCCGCGCCGCGCTATTGGGCGCCCTACGAACAGCGATGGTTTGCGCGCACCGGCCAAAAGCAGCCGCATGTGCACAATGATTTGCTGGAGGCCGCCGTCGAGGCGGGCTGGGCGGGTGCGGCATTGTACCTCCTGCTTTTCGTCCACGCTGTTCTCGGCAGCCTGCGGCTGGCCTTTGGGGAGAATGGAGCGCGGCGCCTCGGACTGACGCTGGCCGCCTGCTTTCTGGCTTTCGCCGTGGATGGACAGTTCGGGTTCAATCTGCATGTGCCCGTGTCGGCCGGCCTGTTCTTCACGCTGTTGGGCATCCTCGAAGGCTTGACAGCAGCGGGCGCCTCCCAGCGCCGCGGCGCGCGCTGGATCTACTTTCTCCTGCTGCTCCTCGGCTCGGTCGCGTTGGCGCAGAATGCGCTTTCCTTCACCGCGGAGTGGCGGTTTCAGCAGGCACGTGGCGCCCTCGACCTGGCCAAGCGCGCCAGCGCCTCCGGGGACACGGCTGGCACGGCGTACCTGCTGCGGGACGGCTACGTGCGCCTCGAACATGCCCATGCGTTGCTGCCCTGGGAACCGGCGTTTTCCCGCGCCCTCGGCAACTTCGCGCTCGAGCAGCGCCAGTTTGAAGCGGCCATTCGCCATTTCGATAACGCCCTGGAGCAACAACCGCTCGATCCCGGCCTTCTGCTGCAATCGGCGGCGGCGCACGTGAACCGCGCGCTGGCGCTCGAGGCGCAGCAGGCGGCCGAAGCGCCGGGCATGACCGCCGAACTCGAGGCGGCGGAAGACGCCGCGGCGCAGGCGCTGGCAGTGACACCCTTCCTGGCGGAAGCGGAAGAAGTGCGCGGCCGTTGCGCCATGCTGCGCGCCGTCAACGCAACGTCCCCGTCGCGTCAACCTGCTTGGCAACGCGGCGAGGACGCCGCGTCCACGGAGTGGCAGGAAGCCATCGACCGCTTCAATGCGGCCTTGAGGCTCGGGAGTGGTAATCCGGCTGCAATTCTATTGCTCGTTGGACAGGCGCACATGAATCTTGCCCAGTACGATGCCGCCGAGGCGGCGCTCCTGCGCGCGGCGGAACTACGGCCAGAAGAGACGCAGGTGTGGCCTCTCCTGGAGCGCCTTGCCGCGAGCGCAAACCGGCCCGGCAGTTATCGAAAGGCCCTGGTGCACGCGCTCGACGTGTTGAAGCGGAGCGGCGCACCCCCCGCAGGGCCGGTGGCCGAAGTGGAGCACCGGCTCGGCGTGATCTATCTCCGCGACAGCCAGGACCCGGAACTGGCATCGCTGTTGCTGCGCGATGCGCTGACACTGGCGCCCATGCACGCGGAGATCTGGCGCAGCTTTGCGCAGGCGCAGCCGGTCATCGCGCGGCTGGAAGCGGTGCAGGAACAAATGCAGCGCATCGTGGCCGAGGGCCGCGCCGAGTTACTCCCCACGGCCTTGCAGGTGGTACAGCACCTCGAAACCGCCACCCCGGAAGAACTGGTCGCGCGCGCCAAGCAACTTGCCGATACCGCGCGCCTGCTCGCACAGGATGATCGTGGCCGGGGCATCCTGTCCCGTTCCCCGGGCGCGGCGCTGCCCCAACCCAGCGAAAACGCCGTCGAAACCGAAGTGGGCTGGCTGGCGGAACTGCTCCTCCAGGCGCTCGAACAGCGCAGCGTGCCCGAAGCCAGCCGCGGTCAGCTCCTGACCTACATCGGCTCCGTCTTCGCCGACGCGGGCCGCTGGCAGGAGGCCGACGAAGTGCTGGTGCGCGCGCTTACGCTCCTGCCGCAACAAGAACAGGCCAGTGCACTCATGCTGCGCTCCCGCGCGCAGGACGCGCTCGGCCAGCCGGAGATTGCGCTGGATCTCGCGCGCCAGGCGGTGCAACTCGCGCCGGACTCTCCCCTGGTGCGCTGGCGTCTCGCACAACAATTGGCGGCGAACGGTCTCTATGCCGAAGCGAACCTCGAATACCTCGCGCTGATCGCACAAGCCATCCCCGGCACGCCCAATTACTCAAAATTCCAGTACGAATTGGCCGAATTGCAAAAGAAAATGCCGGCCCCGCCGGCGCCCGCACCTCAACAGGGACCTACACCATGAATGCCGCCTGGAGAACATGGATCGGCGTGCTCCTGTGGGCCGCACCCGCGTTCGCGCTCTTTGCCGCAGGCGTGCTGCTCGACACGCAGCACGGCGCGGCCTACCTGGACACCATCGAGCATGCCGTGGGGGAGATCGAGTTGGACCAGGCGCTCGCCCTGGACCGCGCGGGGTTCTCCGGAGAGGCAAAGATCGCCTATGTGCACGCGCTGGACGCGGAATTTGCCGGGATGCAGAACCGCGCGTTCGCCCTGAAGGAACTGGGGGAACTGTGTCTGAATGATGGCTCGCCCCAGGAAGCCGTGCTTTATTTTGCGGCCAGCCTCGACACGGGCCGTGCCCCAATCAGTGTCTACAAGTATTACGTCGAGGCACTCTTCACACTTGGCCAGCATATGCAGGCCGTGCCGATCATCGAACAATGGCGCACCGCGGCGGAAGCGGCCTCGCACAAGCTCGAACTCTCCCGCGCGCACGAGTACGCCGGCCGCATCGCGCTGTTGCGGCACGACGAACAGCGTGCCGAGGACGAATTCACCGCGGGCAATGCCGCCCTGCCCGGCCGCGGCAACGCCCTCGCCCTCGCCCGCATCGCCCACGAACGGGGCGAGAATCAGATAGCCCTGGAGCGGCTGAACGAAGTCTTTCTCACAGGCCCGGAGCCGGAGAATTTGGAGGAGGCTCTGGCGTTGCGGCAGCAACTACTCGGCGCGGCATCGATGTAATTCACGGGAGGTGTTTCAGGTCGTTCAAGTCATTGAGGCGGCCGCTGCATTGCTTATTCAACTTGAGATCCTGCAATCCAATGACTTTGACTGGAATACCATCGATCTCGGTGACAATCCGCCGTGGGTAGCACTCGTCAAATTCCACACCCGAAATGGAAGTCAACAACTCGATCCGAATTGGTGGTAGTCCCATACGGACTACATTGTGCTGCTCTGTCAGCATGCTTTCATTCAGGGCGGTCTCCCCAAAACCAAATTCGGTCAGGACTGAGACCAGCCTGCGCGCATTCTCCGCGGTACGCGACACCCACACATCAAGGTCAAGCGTTGATCGCGGGTAGCCGTGAATGCCAACGGCATATCCCCCGATAAGCAAATAGGCAATGTCATTCGAGTTTAGCAACCTCAAGAACTCTTTGAAGTCGGGTGCGAGCCGGATCATAGCCATAAAGTGCCTGTCTCATGAGTTCGATGGCTTCAACGCGTTCCTCGGCAGTCTTGGTCAGCCAATAGTCGAGGTCATCACCGGAGGCAGCAAGATCAACGACCGACAGTTGGGTCTTATCCAGTGCAGGCCATTCCATAGTTCATCCTCCGCCGCTCCCTGCGCGCATTGTAGCACGCATCAGCGGACGACGCGGAACACGGTGTCGCCGCCGCGATAGTCAATACCCCCTTTTTCGGTCACGCCTACCTCCATGCCACCGTCATCTTCCCGGTCGGGGCCCCAACTGTAGAGCACGTAGCCCCGATTCTTGGGCCTGTATTCCATGGGTCCCGCCGAGAAGGGGTCGATGGGCACGTTGTCCAGAAATTTGGGGACGAGTTCTTCCAGCGTCGCAGGCAGACTGTGGTGCTCTAGTCGAGATTCCTCAATCGCGATTGCGAGCACCGCAAGACTTTTAATCGCCCGTGTTACATGCACGTTGTCCACGGTCTTGTCGCTATAGGAAAACACGAAATCGACAAGGATACTCCGGGAGGCAAGCTCTTCCAGTTGCGGCGTCAAATCGCCGGTGGCGATTTCTTCCGCGCTCGCGTTGCACGCCGCCAGGAGCAGTCGTTGGCCTCGGACCAGCGTCAGGCTCAGGTCTTCTTCCCAACCGGAGGCCCTCCAGACGAGACCAAGAAGCCATTCCAGGGCTTCATCATGAAGCCCCACACCGTCGTCCTCCGAGATCAGCATGCGCGCCATCTCATAGGCATAGGTGCGGCTTTGTACCAACGTAGCGCCGAAACTGTGGCGGCAGTCCAGGTCCTGGTCAATGCGCTGTTCCAATTGGCCCCGCAGCGACCGCAATTGTTCCGCGGTGAAGTTGGCATTCGCCAGCGCGAGACGCAGGAGTTCATTGGTCCTCCAAGCCAAGCCGGAATCAACGGGAAAGTGATAGTATTGTGGCTGTTCGGCCAGGGCGCGCTCCAGCGCCATCTGCGCGGCCAACGCGCTCACGACGCCCTCGCTGTCCTGATGCACGAGATGCCGCAAGCCGTCCAGACTGAGTAAACGGCTGAGCGAGCGCAGGCTGCTTCCCGCGCCGGAGATATAGATACCCCAGAAATCGACCGAAAACCTTGCCTGGGCCATTTCCGCGCCGGCGTAAGTAAGCTGCAGGCTGGCGTTGTTCACGGCCAGGTAGGATTCAAGGCGATCTTGGAGAAACGGAGCAAGCTCATCGATGCTTTCCGGCGGTTCACCGCAGCCAATGAAAGGAAGTGGTTCCTGAGCTTCGTCGGGTGCGGCGGGCGGCACGCCCGTGTCTGGCAGCGGCAAAGCCTCGAGCATCTCCGCCGCCTGGAGGTAAAGCCCGGCGGCGTTCTGGTTCGCCGGTACAGGCGGATACTGTTCCTCCAAC
>JACPGD010000189.1 GCA_016182645.1 Candidatus Hydrogenedentota bacterium
CGACGACCTACAATGAGGTGCCGATTCTTTCCCTGATGGTGCCGACGCCCGTTCCGGTCTACCTGGCCATGCCGGACAAGCTCCTGATCGCGTCGAATAGTCTTGAAGGTCTCCAAAGCATCATTGACCTCCAGAAACAAGGGGGAACGTCCGGGCTCTTCGCCAAACTGGAGCCACCGCTGGATGCGGCAGCCCCGCGTTACAGCGCGCTGCTGCTGAATTCACGCCTCGTTTCGGAAGTGCTCCTCCCGCTCTCAGCCTTAACGGGCGGCCTCGGCGGGGCCGACACAACCGCCCAAGGTGTCGCGAACAACGTGAAAGAAGTGCGCATGATCAGCGGCATGGATGCCGACTGGATGGTGTCGAAGCTGGAAGTATTCCTCAACAAGCCCGGCGCGGGAGCGCCTGCCGAGGCCCCGGCGCCAGCAGGAGCGCAATAAGTGACCCGCGGCAGCAGCGGCCAGATAGCAAGACGGATCGCCAGACAGGCCGGACGAGTCTGACCAGTCGGAAGGATCGGATTGTTCGGACGGTTCTGCGCGTGGAAGCCCTTGCTGCGGTGCGGCTTTCACGGAACCAGCTTTGCGGCGTTGGTACCCCTGTGGTATTCTTCAACCAGGATACTACCGAAAGGGAGTACGAAGCCGGTGTGAACGTACCCTTTTTCCGAGAAGAGATTGCCAGCACGTTTGAGGCCATGGCGGGCACGCTGGATCGCGCCGTGGCCGAGTTGCTCTCGCAGGATATCATTTCGCGGGAAGAGGCGCCGTGTACGCGGCTGTGCCTGGAAGAAGCGCTGGTCAACGCCATCCGTCATGGGAACAAATGCGACGCCCACCGCAGAGTGTTCCTGGAAATGACCCGCAATGGTGAGTCTTACGTCATCCGGGTAGGTGACGAAGGAGCGGGCTTTTCGCCGGAGCAAGTCGAGTTGCCCGATTGCGAACAGTTGGGCGGGCGCGGTATCTGCCTCATTCGGCATTTTATGGACCAAGTCCGCTACAACCATCGGGAACACTGCCTCGAGATGAAATTCCGCCGGAAAGCCGTGTGCAAGGGAGATTGAGCCGCATGAACACCGCAAAACAACCCCTGTTGGATTTCCGGACAGACGGTCCCATTGCCGTGGGCACCATCCGCGCCTCGAGCGTGCTGAGTGCGATTAATGTTGCCGAATTTGGCAGCGAAGTCCTCGCCTATATTAAGGCACATCCCCGCGTAAATCTGCTGCTGAATTTCGAGAATGTCGACTATCTCTCGAGTGCGGTACTGACAGAACTGCTGCGCATCAACAAGGCCATCCAGGAGACCGGCGGCCGGCTGCACCTCTGCTCCGTGTCGGCGACCATCCGCGAAATCTTCGAAATCACGAACCTCGACCGTATCTTCGTGATTAACGGCGACAGCGTCGATGCGGCCGTGCGAAAATTCAAACGGTCGATCGAGATCGCCGCGGCGGAGGCCGCCTGGAAAGAGCCGGCAGAACCGGCGTAAAGATCTTAGGCTGTCGGACCTGTCTGACAAGTCCGACAGCCCCGGATATCAGTCGGGGGAGCGACTACTTCTTCGCGCCGGCGAGTTTCTCTGCCACCTTGTCCCAGTTCACCACGTTCCAGAAAGCGCTCACGTATTCCGGGCGGCGGTTTTGGTACTTCAAGTAGTAAGCGTGCTCCCACACGTCCAGGCCGAGGATCGGCGTGTGCCGCTGCATGAGCGGCGAATCCTGGTTCGGCAGGCTATACACCTGCAGCTTGCCATTGTCGTCGAGCACGAGCCAGGCCCAGCCGCTGCCGAAACGCGTCTTGGCGGCATTCTCGAATTTCTCCTTGAACTCGGCGAAACCGCCAAAGGCCGACTTAATTGCCGCCTCCAGAGCGCCACCCGGCTCGCCGCCGTCCTTCTTGAGCGTCTCCCAGAAGTGCGTGTGGTTTGCGTGGCCGCCGCCGTTGTTGATAACGGCCTGCCGCTTGGCTTCCGGCACCGAGCTGATGTTGCGCAGGAGGTCCTCGATGCTCAGCGCGGCCAGATCATCCAGTCCTTCCAAGGCGGCATTCAGATTGGTAACATACGCGGCATGATGCTTGTCGTGATGGATCTCCATCGTCTTCGCGTCGATATACGGTTCGAGCGCGTCGAATGGATAGGGTAAAGGCGGAAGTTGGTACGCCATGATTCAATCTCCTTCTAGCGTTATCACCACGCGTGTCCCGTTGCGGGACGATGCAATCTACGATACTAAAGTATCCGCGCTCTTGGCAAGAACGCCCGCGATGATATTTGTAGCGTCCGGCCTCCGTGCCGGACGGGAACACGCAGCACAGACCGGAAGGCAACGCTAACCGGGGGATATGGTGTATGTTCATGCTGGTGTTGCAAAGTCACGTCCGGCACGGAGGCCGGACGCTACGGACGCTGGCATGCGTCACCGAAGTTACGGAATCGAGGACGAAGCTTGAGGGTGGAATCCCGCCAACCGGCCCGCACGTAAGCTCGCCCTCCCGAAACCGCTTTCCGCAACGGCTAATCCGTTCTGCGGCGCGGATCGCGGTCGTCGCGGTCCCGGAGCCGGCGGCGTCTCGGGGGCTCATCTCCATCCGGGGGCACTTCGTGGCGGAGCGCGCTCGACGTGTAAAACGCGACGAGGTCTCTCACTTCTTCCTGCTCATTGTCCCAAAAGACATGATGATTGGACTTGGTCAGGGCGATAATCCGCTTGGTGGTACTGCTCATCTTGAAGAAGGCGTCCTGTGCGGACTCATAGGAGGCCGCGACGTCCCTTGGACTATGAAGCAGTAAGACCGGGCACTGAATGCGGCCCAGCACCTCGGGCGCAGCCGCGCGGCGGCCAAGCTCCATCAGGGTTTTCATCCCGTCGGCTGGCACCCAGGTGTAGGAATAGATGTGAGGCTTGGATGATCTCCGGTTGACCTGCAAGAAAAGCTTCCCCTTATAGACCCACGGCAGAAGCGGCGCGCCAAGACGCACCCAGGTCTCCGGGGGGAGCAGGTAATACCAATGATAGGTGACCAGGAAGTACGGGGCGGCCAGGATGAGACCATCCACGGGTTGTTCCGCGGCCACCAGCGTGCAGAGGGTCGCCCCCATCGAATGGCCGACGAGAACCACACTCGGGTATTTGGCGCGCAGCGCGGTCACCTCGGCGCGCACCGCTTCGATCAGTTCGTCCGGCGTGGTCCTGGCAAAGTCGGCCGGAGACGTGCCGTGCCCGGGAAGCCGCATGACGCGAACACGCCAGCCCCGGCGCGCCACTGCTTCCGGCACGTCCGCAAAATTGTTCGAGCCGCCCACAAACCCGTGGACGAACAGGACCGCACCGGGGGCATCTTCCGGTCCGAGCGTCTTCTCTTCCGCGCCGATCGCAATGCCCGTTACGGGATCGCGCTTCGTGTTGCGCTCCTCCGCACGTACCAGGAAGATCGCGGCCACGTCGTAAATCAGCACACCGATGACCAGCAAGCCGAGTACGATCATGCCCACCAGCGCGTGGCGGCGCATCCGGTGGCGCAGCCCCGCGCCGGCCGGGCCCGTCCCCGATACATGAAGGATTGGCACTTTGGACTCTGCTGTTCCGTTCATGCCGCAAACCGCTCCTTCAGCCAGCCTTCCAGCGCGAGCAGCCGGTGCGCGTGGGTGTGTTGCGCCAGAATCCGGCTCCGGGCACGCTCGATCACGGCCGCACGCTCCCGGGGGCGCGGCAAGAAATAGCGCACAAGATCCGCCAGTTCATCGAGCGAATGATAGACCACCACTTCCGCCGGCTCGAACAATGCCGCTAAATCGGCCTGCGCGTCCGTGATCAGGAAGCCACCCGCGGCTGGGCAATCAAACACCCGCTGGTTCACCGCATAAGGCATTTGCAGGCTCGTACTGTTCAAGTTGATGGCCGTGTTCCGGTAGAAAGCCGCCAGATCGTCATAATAACCCACCTGGCCTTGTACGTTGTCATGCACGCTCCGCCAGTTCGCATCGCCGCGCACTTCCAGACCGAAAGGCCGCAACCGGCGCACGAGCGCCTCGCGTTGCCGGCGCGTCGCTTCATAATTCACGAGCAACTCCAGATTACGTCGCTCGGAGGCAGTCAGCGGCGCCAACAACTCGGGCGCGAAGAGCGCCTCCAGGCCCCCCATGAAGGCGGCGCGCGTCACCCGACCCTCGAGCAGCGCCTCTTCCAGGGCGCGCAGCACGTGCGGCAGGTGGGCGTGTTTTTCAATCGCTTCCGCTGCCTGCTGGCGCATCGATGTACCCACGAACGCAAGGCCTCGGGCAAACGTGTCTGCCGGAGCGCCATTGAAGAGATGCGGATCCGTGGCCAGCGGCATGTGGAAGACGTGCGGAAAGCCCACCTGCTCGAGATGCGGGAGATAGCCGCGTTCCCAGGTTGCCGCGACCGAATAGGGCGAGAAGTGCATTTCCCGTCCAAAGAGGATCATGCGCGGCGTGTCCGTGAACCAGCTCACATACGGTATCCGCGCGTCTTCGAAGAAACGCGAAAAGATGCCGGCGGTGTCCATCCCCGCATAGTTGGAAGTGAGAATGAAGTGGGGCTTGAATTCAGCGATTGTCGTGAAGAGTTGCTGGATCTGCTCCCGCGTCAGTCCCCCCAGCATCGCCGACGGCGCCATGGCCACCGCCCACCCCAGCGATTCCGCCGCGCGCTTCCAGCTTTGGTCGAAGAAATACTCCGTCCCCAGGATCAGCACGCGCGTCGGCCCAACGAATCGCGGGTAGTCCAGAATCTGGCGCATGCCTGTGCTGATGTGCAGTCGCGGCGGTTGCATCAACGCTCTTTGTACACTTCCAGGGCGTGCCCGTGCCAACTGGCGGCCAACTGTTCCCGCGTCTGCCAAGTCTTGCCGCCTTGTGGGTTCCAAATCTCCGCCTTTCCTTCGCGTTCCCCCATGAAACAGACTACATGCCCGAGCGGGTCAGAGCCAAAGTCCACGAACAACAACGCGGGCGCGTGTAATTGCGTAAAATCACCGTCCTCGAGGGTGCGCCGAATACACGTGAAGCCTGATTGGCTCAGGCCGTGGAAAACTTGGCCAGTACTTGTCCCGAACTCGGTGGTGCCAAGCAAATCAATCATCTCTTGTTCGCTCTTTGGCTCCCCATAAAAGCGGACAATATTGGCCGCCGCCGCGGCCGCACACGTGGCCCCCGTGCTCTGCAGCACCACGCCATCCACGACGCGCACGGCCTCCACCCGAATCGGCTGGAGAAAGGGACTCTCCTGAATGAGAATTTCCGAGAAGATGGCGGCGCAAATGCCGAAAACAAGAAGTCCCTTCCCTTGCCAAGACTGGGGTGGCGCGTACATCACGGCTATTGCAAAGAAAACAAAGCAAAAGAAGGAGACACTGAAGGTCCAGGCGAGCGGGCCCGAGTAATACTGGAAGGACAACGGGAAGTGCCAGAAAAGGGCCGGATAATTCCTGATCCAGAGGACGGGCAGCACCACTCCAAGCAAGACGGCCACGAGCGCAGCAATTACCGGCACGTCGCGCAACCGAAGCCGGTTACCCGGCCGGATGCCGACCCTGCGCAATTGGCGGCCATAAAAGGCGCCGGCGATGGCGCTGGCAAATGCAAGCGTCAGCGAGATGAAGGCCGGGAAGAATTGCATGGGGGGAGTATAGTGGAAGGAAGCAGAAGAATAGTCACGCTTTAGTCACGCCTTATTTCCCCGCTCCGCGCGGCCTCGCCTTTAGCAAGGAAGGCAAATGTTTCATCCACCTTTCCAACGCCGCAGACCTAGCCAGTAGGCATTGCCGCATGAACTCGTGTCTCTTGTCGATAACTGCCCTTCAAGAGCCTAATTCATTTGATTCTCTCTCCCGCCCCATGACATGATCTTGTTCCCTCCCGGTTTTTATGCATTTTTTCTGAAGTTTCCGGAATACCAGGTCCAAGAGGAGTAGAACATCATGTCACGGCTGGAAGGCAAGGTGCTTGTCGCACAAGGGGGCGGCCCGACCGCGGTCATCAACCAGAGTGTTGTTGGCGCCGTATTGGAATCGCGAAAATATCATCATGTCACGCACGTGTACGGCGCCATCCACGGTGTGCGCGGCATTGTGAACGAAGATTTTTACGATCTGACCGAAGCCACCACACACAACCTCGAGGCGGTGGCGATGACCCCGTCATCGGCGTTGCTCTCCACGCGCGATAAGCCGGACGCCGCTTACTGCCACGAAATCTTTAAGGTGTGCCAGGCGCATGGCATCCGCTATTTCTTCTATTGTGGCGGCAACGACAGCGCCGACACCTGCCGTATTGTGAACGAGGAAGCCGCTAACGCCAACTATGAAATGCGCGTGATCCACGTGCCGAAAACGATCGACAACGATCTGCTGGTGACGGATCATTGCCCGGGCTATGGCTCCGCCGCAAAGTTTGTGGCGCAGGCCTTTGCGGGCATCAATCTCGATAACCGCGCGATCCCCGGCGTCTATATCGGCGTCGTCATGGGGCGGCACGCCGGCTTTCTCACCGCGGCGGCCTCGCTGGCGAAAAAATATTCCGATGACGGCCCGCACCTGATTTATGTGCCGGAGCGTCCCCTTTCGCGCGAGCAGTTCCTGGACGACGTCCAGCGCGTGTACCAGCAGTACAACCGCTGCATCATCGCCGTGTCTGAAGGGGTGCAGGATTCGGCGGGGCGGGCCATTGCGGAGCAATTCAGCGGCGGTGAAAAAGACGCCCATGGCAACGTCCAGCTTTCCGGGACCGGCGCACTCGGCGATCTGCTTAGTTCCTGGGTCAAGGGGGGCACCAAAATCAAGCGTGTCCGCGCCGATACGCTGGGCTACCTCCAGCGCAGCTTCCTGGGTTGCGTCAGCGAGTCAGACCAGTTTGAGGCGCGCGAAGTGGGCGAGAAGGCCGCGCAGTACGCCATTTGGCACAACCGTGACGGTTCGGTGGCCATTCGCCGCGTTGGCGATTATGCCGTCGAGTACTTCCTGACGCCACTCGAAACGGTGGCGCGGAAGTCGCGCGAGATGCCGGCGGAGTTCCTCAACAGCGAAAGCAACTATGTGACGCACGCGTTCCTGGATTATGCCCGGCCGCTGGCTGGACCGATGCCGACCATGCAGCGTCTTCACGCGCCGCGCGTCGAGAAAATCCTCAGGAAAGAAAAGTAGCCGCACATGGCTGAGCTTGATCCCCAGATCTTTGAGACCCTCCGGCAGTACCTGCCGGAGGGTCTTTCACTCGCCATCCCTCCGCCGGTCTTCCTCGAGTTGGGCGGCCGCTTCACCGAATACGGAGAAAGCAAAACGCTGAAAGCGGTGTACCCGGCCCTCCAGAAATTCACCAATCCCATGGGCTCCGTCCAGGGCGGCGTTGTGGGGGCCGCGCTCGACGCAAACTACGGTTCCCTCGCCTTCATCGCCACGCGCATCCCCCACGTCACGGTCACTATGGACACCACCTTTATTCGTCCCATTCTCGCCGACAACCGCGACTACATCGTCGAAGTCCGCATTCGCGCCCAAACCCGCACTCTCCTTTTCATGGACGGCGAAGTCTACACCCAGGACGGCAAGCTCGCCGCCACCTCCACCACCACCATGGCCGCCCTCCGGCCCAGATCGGAGTAAGAAATGGCGAATCGGCTGCTGGTTGTGCGTCCGATATCATTGTCCGCTTTTCTCATCTTCCTGGCAGTTTACTCAACCGCACTGATCATGATTGCCTTGCTTTGGGGCTGCAATGTGATGCTCGGTGTGGCCCTGCTCTTTCTGCTCTATGTCCTGATTGCCAGACGGTGGTGCTCGCGTTTCCATCAACGCGGCATGAAGTGCTTACGCAAAGGGGATTTCACGAGCGCGCGCGAAGAGTTTGAGAAGAGCCTCGCGTTTTTCGACCGGTATCCTTGGGCTGATCAGTACCGCTCCATCGTGTTCTTTCACTTGGGTAAGCTCGCCATGCGCGAGGCCGCTCTCTGCAACATGGTTCACTGCTACGTCCGGCTAGGAGATGCAAAACAAGTCAGGCACTGGCTGGACGTCTGTTTAGAGCGATATCCGGACAGTCAGCTTGCCCAGAATGCGCTTCGAATCTTCGAACTCGGGAGATCGGAAGTCAGCGGCGAGAGCAGCCATAATCAATAGCCCACAACATTCCGAAGATGCTGCAGCAGAAAAATCCAAGAATAATCCAATTCGGATATTGCTACATCCTGCGAAGTCCCCGTGGAAATAACAGGCTGTTCGCCAGATTAATTGATGACCCTATTGCGGCTCGATCAATTCCAGGCGTACACGCTTGCCCAACGCCGCAGCCGCGCGCTGAAGCGTATGTAAAGTGACCGATGTATTCTTGTCGTCCAAAAGGCGGTCGAGTGCGGGCCTGCTCGTACGCATACGAGTGGCCATCGCCGTCTTAGTCAAGCCCTCCGATTGCATGGCCTTCTCCACCTGCATGGCAAGAATCTCTTTAAGTGCTTGCGCCTCGCATTCCTCCAGGATTCCCTCCTCGGCCAAGTAATCGTCGAAAGAAGAACCAATATGTTTGTTCTTTTTCTTCATAACCTCCTCTCCTTTCATGAGTTCTTGCGAACGGAGCGGAGCCGCTTCATCGCAAGTGCTCTATCTTGCGGGGGCGTCTTCTGTGTCTTTTTGATGAACCCATGCAGAACCACCATGGTTTCTTCCACGAACATGAAGAGCACGCGAGCAGTCCGCCCATCACGCAAATCACTGCGGACTTCCAATAGGCCGTCACCCAAGGGACGGCAGACAGGAAACCCGATAGGCCAACCGTATTGCACCTTCTGGATATCTTTGCCAATCCGCCAGCGGGACTTGCTGTCTAGGCCTTGCAGCCAAGCACGCACGGGCTCATCACCAGTGTCCGTGGCGAAAAAGTTAACGAGAAGTTTCCTCGGTTCTTCCGGCATGATTAAGTATGCACCATTTTTGATACAGTCTCAAGTCTGATTGATTCACGCCTTAAGAACACCAAAGAGCTCCGCTCCTTGCGGCGTTCCTTCAAAGACGCAGGCGTCCGCGCTGGCGTATTCGGCATAGCCATCCGCAATCTTCCCCACAGTCTCCGCCGCGTCCGCATGCCCCAATACCGCCACCACGCCGCCGCCGGTGATCTTCGCGCCGTAGAGGCCGTGCGCAGGGCCTGCGTTTCGCGCCAACTCCACCAGCATGTCCGTGGCCGCCCGCTCTTCCCTTCGGGGCGGCTCTGGCCGCATATCATATAGAGATTGCGCGGCAATTTGAAGGCGGTGGCGCAAATTTTTCGAAGCTCTTGCATGGCTGGGAGATCGAGCAGGGACCGTTCTTTAAGTCCCTTAAGTCCCTTTTGTCCTTTGCCTCTTTCATCTACAGTACCTTGCCGGCCGCGCGCTTGTGGACAACCTTCGGGGCAACTTTGCTAGACTGTCTCTTCTTACGTGGGAGGATTGCGCCATGACATACCCGAATTTCAGATCGATGCCGTTGCTACTGGCCGTTTCGCTTGCCCTGTGGTTCCTGCTCATCGGCCCGGACGCCTTCAGCGCGGGCAAACATCTGGGACATCCCCGGCCCTCCGGCTATGCGGAAGCCAACGCCCCGGGCGATGCCGAACACGTTGAGTTTCAACCTGTGACCAAGGACGCGGGGTTTGTCTTCGACCTTGTGGCGCATTTCCCCA
>JACPGD010000190.1:0-2242 GCA_016182645.1 Candidatus Hydrogenedentota bacterium
CGAGGGTCAGGCCGACACCCACTCGAATGGAAAAGCCGGCCCCGGCGAAGTGGCCGTGCTCAACGAAACGCACCACCTCGTCGCCCAGGCACTCGAACGCCTGCCCCATAACCAGCAAGAGGCCTGTAGACTCAAGTTCCACAATGGCCTCACCTATCGCGAAATCAGCCAGGTCATGGGCGTCTCCCTCGGCACCGTCAGCAACCTTATCGCCGAAGGACTCGACACCATCCGCCTGCAGCTTCGGGCCACCCTCACCCCGGCCCAGGAGAACTAACCATGAACCCCACGCTAGACAAAGAAAAACTCACCGCCTACGTCCTGGGCGAGTTGGATGAGAATGAAACAGAACGCGTGGTCGGGATTATTCAGGAGTCTCGCGCACTGCGTTTGCAGGCCGATGAATTGATGAAGACAGCCTCCTTAGCGCAAGAAGTGTACGCGGCCGAACCCGCACTCGTTCTTCAGGAGAGCCGTCGCGACAGTATTCTTCAACGTGCCGGGAAGAAGCCAGCGCGGGAGATCCAACAAGTCGCCCGGCGGCGTGTGTGGACCACCCATCCGATGTTCAAACTTGCGGCTTCGCTGCTTGTGGTTGTCGCTATGGCCGCCGTGCTGCTTCCGGCATTGTCCCGTGCGCGAGAAGCCGCCAAGCGATCCAGCCCGGCCAACTTCCGAAAGCAGATCGATCTCATGCGGCGGATGGCCGCTGATGATGCAACGTTTACACGCACGGATGCAGAGGGGATGCGCGCGGAAGCAAGACAACTAGGGATGGAAGGAGAATTCAATCAGTTCGTCTATAGCCTGCCGTCGTCTCCGGCTCCCCACAGTGTCGGTAAGCAATTGAACTCATTGGGATATCTGGGCGATGGCCGCCAAGTCGGGCGCTCAGAGGGTCCTTCTGAGTTAAGAGCCGGGGTAGCCTATGTTGCGGAAGAACTGAAAACCGAAACCCAATCCGCTGCGGCGGCCGCTACGCCTGAGGCTGTACTCCCTTCGTCTCAGATTGATCATTACCTGATCAAGAACGCTCAGATGACGATTGAGACGAAAGACCCGGGCGCGGCCGGGGAGAAAATCACCCAAGCCGTGGCAAACGAGGGCGGATACGTTTCCAGCCTGCGGGAGTCTGTAGACACACTGGGCCACAAGGCACTCGACTTGGAATTACGTGTTCCCGCCCAGCATTTGGCGAAAACACTCCTGCAATTCGAACCGCTCGGCAAGGTCCTGTACAGGCAAATCACGACGGAGGATGTCACGGAAGAACATATCGACACGGACTCCCGCATGCGTAACATGAAGAAAACGGAGGAGAGGTTACTTGACCACCTTAACCGCATGGCCACACTGGAAGACATCCTGAAAGCGGAACAGGAACTCGGGCATGTTCGCGAAAAGATCGAACAAATGGAAGGCCGGCTTCGCTTCCTCGATCACCGCGTTGCCTTCTCCACCATTCGGCTGACATTGGTTGAAACACCCGCCGCGGAGCCGATGGCCCCGCCCCAGACGTTCAGCACGGCGCGGGTCTTCTCGCAAGCCATCCGCACGCTGCTGGAGGCGCTGCAGTCCCTTTGGACCATGCTCATCTGGCTGATCATCTTTGGTCCGCTGTGTCTCCCCCCTGCGGTCATCGCCTTCTGGGTGCTCCGCCGCTGTGTCAAAGTTTTCCCAAAAATCTCGTAACAAATTCAGTCTCAGCGCAGCCTACTATCAGGCATAACAGGCCATCAGGGTGCTTCCCGGCTGGGTCGATTGCCCGTTCTCAAGAATGTTAAGATGCATACAGGAGGCAACGATGCAAACACTGGCCGTTCCCATCTCGGAAGAACAATTTGAACAGCTCCAACGCAGGGCGGAGGAACTGCGTGTCAGCCCGGAGACACTGGCCCAGGCCGGAATTGCAGATTTCCTGGCCGTACCTGACGACACCTTCACGGCTGCGGCAGACCAAATCCTGGCGCGGAACGCCGAATTGTACAGGCGACTTGCCTAGTGCGTCTGCTGACACTGCGAGAGGTCCTTTTCCTTCACCGCCGAATCATCCAGCAATCAGGCGGGACGGAGGGTATTCTGCATGCTTCTGCCCTGGAATCGGCGGTTGCACAACCGCGGATGACATTTGGGGGCGAAGATCTGTATCCAGGCATCCACGAGAAGGCAGCCGCTCTCTGTCACGCCATCGTGGCCAATCATCCCTTTCTCGACGGGAACAAGCGCACTGGGCACGCGGCAA
>JACPGD010000190.1:2267-22499 GCA_016182645.1 Candidatus Hydrogenedentota bacterium
CGGCAATGGCGACGTTTCCCCACCTCAACGGCTTCACGATTGAATCCACCGACGACGAACAGGAGCGCCTAATGCTCGCGTTGGCTGTCGGCAGGGTGTCGCGCCAGTCACTTGCCGAGTGGATCGAGTCGCACATGCACCGGCGCTTTCGTCTTGACTGAGATCTGAACCCAACGGTGCAATCCCGTACAGACAAGGGCAACGGCAACTACGCCTACATCGACACCGAGAACGAGGCGCGCAAGGTGCTCGTCGAGCAGATGCAGGGCACGCTCGTTACCATCGCCAAGGACGTGAAGATCCAGATCGAGTTCAACCCCGCGCGCGTCGCGGCCTACCGGCTCCTCGGCTACGAAAACCGGATGCTTCGTGCGGAGGACTTCAACGACGACACCAAGGACGCGGGCGAAATCGGCGCGGGCCACACGGTCACCGCGTTGTATGAACTCGTGCCCGCGGGCATGAGCGTCCCCACGCCGCCGGTCGACCCGCTGAAGTACCAGCCGGCGCAGCCCGCCACCGCCGCGCCCGAAGAGTCCACGCCCATGAGCGACGAAGTTTTCACGCTCAAGATCCGCTACAAGCAGCCCGACGGCGACGTCAGCACGAAACAGGAATTCCCCACGCGCGACGACGGCCTGCATTACGCCCAGGCCGACGCCGACTACAAATTCGCCGCGGCCGCTGCCGGTTTCGGCTTGCTCCTCCGCGGGTCCGAGTACAAGGGCAGCCTCACCCACGACGCCGTCCTCGAACTTGCCGAAGACGGCCAAGGCGCCGACCGCTTCGGCTACCGCCAGGAGTTCATCCACCTGGTGCAGAAGGCCAAGTCCCTCGGCCCCCGTTAATCCAATGCGCCACTCCCAGGCCACGGCCAAGCGCGACCCGCAAAGCGCTTGGCCGTACTTATACCTCGAGCGGGTGACCGCGCTGATAACACAGACACACTGACACACACGGCGGGACATGGACCAGGGGAGGGTGGAAGGAAGGGAGGAGCACGAGGGAAAACGAGAAAGCGTGGCCAAGGATGAGGGTGCGGGGGCGTGTCTGGTAGAATAGGGCTTCCCGCGGATTCGGATGTCCGAAGTGTGTCGAACATCCTGTCTTTGCAGGTTACCACAAGAAACGGTATGAACGATTCTCTTTTGATTGCGGGCCGGGCTTTTTCATCGCGGCTCATGATTGGCACTGGTAAGTTCTCTTCGGCGCAGGCGTTACGCGAGGCCATCGCTGCGTCCGGCGCGGAGATAATCACCGTGGCACTGCGCCGGGTGGATCTATCGAGTCCAGAGGGCGAGGGCATTTTGTCAGCGATTGATCCGGACAAGCAGTTGCTGTTGCCGAATACGAGTGGGGCGCGGACGGCGGAGGAGGCGGTGCGCCTGGCGAAGCTGGCGCGGGCAGCGGGGACGGCCGCCTGGGTAAAGCTCGAACTGACGCCGGAACCGCGCTATCTCTTGCCCGATCCGGTCGAAACGTTGCGCGCGGCGGAGCTACTGATTAAGGAGGGCTTCGTCGTGCTGCCATACATTCAGGCGGACCCGATCCTGGCGAAGCGGCTGGAGGAACTAGGTACGGCGACGGTGATGCCGCTGGGTGCGCCCATCGGGAGCAACCGCGGCCTGCGCACGCGGGACATGATCAAGATCATCATTGAGCAGGCGAATGTGCCGGTGGTGGTGGATGCAGGGCTGGGTGCGCCGTCCCACGCGGCAGAGGCGATGGAATTGGGCGCAGACGCAGTGCTGGTGAATACGGCGCTCGCGGACGCGCGGGATGCGGGCGCGATGGGCCGCGCGTTCGCGTTGGCGGTGGAGGCGGGCCGCACGGCGTACTTGGCGGGGCTTGGGCCGGAGCGCGATCTGGCCGCGGCCAGTTCGCCCTTGACGGGATTCTTGTTCAAGGAATGAAGAACCCCCCGGAAACATCCGCCGCGCTCCGCCCGGCACGGCCGAGGGGTCAGACCGGACTGACCTATCCGCCTCGAGCGCGGGAAGTCTTTTTCATCGTCGAGTGTTGTCCTCCTCAGTCATGAACCCCTCATTCAAACAGCATATGAACGCCTGGCCGCTGGAACGTTTGGAGGCCCTGTACACCGGGATTACTGAACGGGACGTCGCGGCGGCCCTCGCTAAGGAGCAGCGCGACTTGCGGGATCTGGCGGCCTTGCTGTCGCCCGCGGCGCGCCCGTTCATGGAAGCCATGGCGCGCGAGGCGCAGCGGCTGACGCGCTGGCATTTTGGCCGGACGATTGCGCTGTATGCACCGTTGTATATTTCCAACCTCTGCGCGGCGGATTGTGTTTACTGCGGGTTCTCGGCGCGGAATCCGACGCGTGACAAACGCCTGACACTCAGCGAGCCGGACCTGCGCCGCGAATGCGCGGCTCTGGCGAAGCACGGTTTTGAAAGCGTGCTACTCCTCACCGGGGAAGCGCCAAAGGTGGTGACGCCGGGGCACATTGCGTATGCGGTGCGCGTGGCGCGGGAGTATTTCTCGTCGGTCTCGGTGGAGGTGTACGCCATGGAGGAGCTGGAGTACCGCGGGCTCGTGCGCGAGGGCCTGGAAGGCATGACGCTCTACATGGAAACCTACCACCGGGGTAGGTACAAGCAGGTCCACCTGGAAGGACAGAAAGCCGACTATGAGTATCGCCTGACCGCCATGGAGCGAGCGGGCCGCGCCGGTGTGCGCAAGCTGACGATTGGGGCGCTGCTTGGGTTGTTCGACTGGCGTTACGACGTGCTGTGGGCGGCGCTGCACGCGCGCTGGCTGCAGAGAGAACATTGGCAGAGCGCGATTGGCATTTCTTTCCCGCGTTTGCGACACACCCCGGAGCGCTACGCTGTCCAGCATTTCGTGACAGATGCGGACTTTGTCCAGATCATTCTCGCGATGCGCCTGTATCTGCCGGAGGTCAGCTTCAATCTTTCGACGCGCGAAACGGACGCCTTTCGGGACCGGTTGATCCCGCTTGGCATCACGCACATGAGCGCGGGCTCGAGCACGCAGCCGGGTGGGTATGCCACACATCTGCGGGGCCAGCCCACGGAAGCCACCAAGGGGCGTGAAGTCCTGGAGCAGTTCGAGATCGAAGACTGCCGCCCCGTGGAAGAGGTGATCGCGGCCATCCGGCGGTCCGGGTACGATCCCGTCTGGAAAGATTACGACCGCGCCTTCGATCGTGGCTGAAGATCACCCCACCGTCCAAGCCCTACCGCCCCGCCACCGGATGACCCATCCCGATCCCGTGTGCTAGGATGATCTTCATCAACGAATCCGCGAGGAAGAAGTCCATGGCTACGTTTCGCGTGTGTGGCGTCCAGATGCCGGTGGGACCAGGCAAGAAGGAAAACCTGCCGCGCATTCTGGAATATATCGAAGAGTGCGACTGCGACTTTATTCTGTTTCCAGAGATGGCGCTGACCGGCTACAACAACGACTTCAGCGAGGCGCGCACGGCCGAGGCGTGGCGCCAAATCGGCGCTGCCTGCCGCCAGGCCTATGTCTCCGCCATCGTAGGCACGGGCGCGCGCCAGGAAGGCCACACCTATATTCAATCGCGCATCTACCGCGACGACGGGGAACTGCTCGGCACGCATGAGAAAATTGTTCCGACGCAGGAAGAGCGCAAGTGGTGCCGGCCAGGCGGGGAACTCCGCGCCTTCCGCCATATGGGGCTCAATTTTGGCTGCCTGATCTGCAACGACCTGTGGGTCAGCCCGGGAAACGGCCCCTATCCCGACGCTCGGCTCTCCCTGCAACTCGGCCAGCAAGGGTGCCAATTGATCTTCCACAGCATCAATTCGGGGACGGACGCACGCTACGCCCAATATCACGACGCCAACTTGCGACTGCGCGCGCTCGAGAGCAAGATCTACATCGTCACCGCCAATGCTGCCCATCCCCACCAGCCCGTCAACGCGCCCAGCGGCATCGTCGGCCCCGACGGCGAATGGCTGGTGCAGTGCCCCCTGAGCGGCGAGCATTCGTTCACGTACGACCTCGAAATTGATATTGAATGACGCTGCGGAGGTTGCGCAATCCTCGATCGGCGATTGGGTCTGAGTCTGCAAATGCGAAAGGAGAGCTTACCGTGCACCGCGAGCTTGGAATCTTTTTTCGTCTCACCATACCCCTCCTACTCGGAGTGCTGGCGCCGGCCCCGTGTGAAGCCGAGTGGTACAAGGGCGTGACCCATGTCCACAGTCTTTGGAGCGACGGGGATACGGCGCCCGAGGTCATTGCTGCCTGGTATAAGGAGCGCGGCTACAACTTTGCAGCCTTCTCGGAACACCATGTGCTCCAGGAAGGCGACAAGTACTTCTCCATCATGCCGGATTCCTACCTCACCCCCGCGGACGTGGAAGAAATCAAGCAACAATTTGACGAGGACTGGGTTGAAATCAAGCAGGAAGGCAACTCGACGCGGATGCGCCTCAAGACGCACGAGGAATTGAAGAAACATTTCGATGAACCGGGCAAGTTCTTGCTGTTTCCCGCGGAGGAGATTACGTCGCTGGGTGGGCCGCATGTGAACGCACTGAACATCCGCGAAGCGATCAAGGGGGAACGCGGGGACTATGCCGTGCTGATTCAGCACTACATTGACCAAGTCAACGCGCAACGGCAGCAGTACGGCCTGCCGATGATTGCGCACGTCAACCACATCAACTTCAGCGATGGCGTCACCACCGAAGAACTGCTCAAGCTGCATGGCCTGGAATTTTTCGAGGTCTATAATGGCCACCCGGCGGTGCACAACTGGGGCAATGCGGGCAAGGGCATGCCGGCGACGGATCGCCACTGGGACGTGATTGAGAGCATGAATCTGCTGACGCAGCCGGATTATCTCTTGTACGGTGTTGCCACCGATGACAGCCACGAGTACAAAGCATGGGAAGTGGGCAAGTCCAATCCCGGCCGCGGCTGGATCATGGTGAATGCAGACAGCCTTGACACTGACGCATTAATTCGTGCCCTGCAAAAGGGCGCCTTCTATGCCTCGACGGGCGTGCTGCTGGATAACATTGTGTCGGACGGCAAGTCGCTGAGCTTCACGATACAAGCGAAGGAGGGCGTCCAGTACAAGACGCAGTTCATCGGCACGCTCAAGGGCTTCGACAGCAGATCTCAACCTGTTCTTGACACCGCAGGCAAGCCCCTGCCGCGCGCGTCGCACACGTACAGCGACGAGATCGGCAAAGTCCTGGCCGAAACCGGCGACACCTCTCCTCGCTACGCGTTCACCGGGAACGAACTCTACGTTCGCGCAAAAATTGTCTCGGATAAACTTCAGGACAACCCCTTCGCCGATGGCGACCTCGAATCAGCGTGGGTACAGCCCGTGCTCGTGAAATAGCGTTTTCTGAAGGGGCAGCGTGCGTTTGGATTTCTGGCCCGTCGAGCGTACACTCCTCACCGCTGCAATTTCAGCAGCCAGATGGCCGGAATTTCCCAGGGGGACAATACGAAGGGAGGGTAAGCCCGTGAAACAGTGGGCAGCGATTGCGGTACTATGCGTGTTCGCTGACTTGGCCACCGCGCAAAAGGTCAACGAGTTTCCGAAGCGGGACGACCCGCTTCACGTGCGCGTGGCCATGTTCGAAGAACTCATGCAGGGCAACCATTGGAACGAAGATGTGGTCATGCCCGACATTATCTTCCCGCCCGCGGGCGAGGACCGTCCCCTGGTGGGGAACCAGGAAGACGCCACGGGTCATACCGGTGTTACGCTCGCGGCCTACGCGTACAAATACGCGGTGACCCAGGACCTACAGGACCGGACGCTGGCAGACCGGCTGATGGAGGCTGTGTTGACGCTCGAGCGCGTTACCGGTGTGCCGGGGGTGATGGCGCGCACTTTTAACCGTGTCGATGAACCGCTCTGGCATGAACAGGTCTATTTCTTTCCGTCCGAGTGGCATCAATCCACCACCATGCCCGGTTACCGCTGGCAGGGCGACCTCAGCAGCGATAAATTTGTTGATCTGACGTATGGGGTGAGCAAGTACTGGGAATTGGCGGCAGACGGGAAACACAAGCAAGTGGCCGCCGATTTTATTGATCGTTTTGTGGGGCGATGCGTTGATCACAATTTCCGGCTCGTCGATTTCGATGGCAAGACGACGCTCTGGGGAAACTTTTGCCCGGACCTGCCCCACGAGAACCTCAACGCGATGGAGATGCTGGCCGGACTGAAAACGGCGTACCGGCTGACTGGGAAGGATCGTTATCGCGAAGCGTACGAGCGACTGATCAAGAAATACCACTACGATGAGGAAGCGATCATGGCCCGGCGGCTGTGGCCGGAGATGTGGACCGTGCCTTGGGACGACGAACTGGCTTCGAAGTCATTTTGTCAGTTGATGCCTTATGAAACCGATCCGGCCTTGCGCAACAAATACACGATGTCGCTGCATCGCTACGGCTTCGCCTGGAAGTCCAACGAGTACCAGCGCTCGGAACAGCTCTGGTATCCGATGTTATATCAGGCGTTCGCGGGCGTTGACGTGCTTGATGCGAAGTGGCAAGAGGCAATGCGCGCCCAGTGGGGCTTCGACCGCGTGAAACGCACCTTCAACGTGCCGCAGAAGGACGGGACGGTGAAACAGATGGAATCGGAAGAAGAAGGCAATGCCACTGACCTCATCCATAACTACTGGTTTGGCCGCTACTACGGCTTTATCGACCCGCAGTGGTAGAAAGAAACAGCGCCATGATACTGCAAGTTTGTTTCAGTCTGTATGCGGCGCTTGCCGCTGATGCCGGCGCCGCCGCCCCGCCCCAAGATCCCACACCGCCCCAAGGCATGGTCTTTGTACCGGCCGGCGAGTTCATCATGGGCAGTAATGTTGGCGATGCCGATGAGTCCCCCCAACATGTTGCCTCGACGGGCGCCTTTTTCATGGACGCCTTTGAGGTGAGCAATGCAGACTTCAAGACATTTGACCCAAACTTTTCTTATCCGGAGGCGCAGGACAACTTTCCCGCCATTGTGACCTGGGACCAGGCGAAAGCCTATGCAAAGCATGTGGGAAAACGGCTGCCGACGGAGACGGAGTGGGAAAAGGCCTCACGCGGCGTTGATGGCCGCATATTCCCCTGGGGCGACACCTACGACCCGAGCTATGTGCAGTATGACGAATCCCAGGGCATCGGCGAGACGATCGCAAAGCCGCAAAGTCCCTATGGCTGCTTCGACATGGCGGGCGGCGCGATGGAATGGACTTCAAGCTGGTATCAGCCCTATGCGGGCAACACCGTGGCCTGTGACTCCTACGGCGAAAAGTTCCGGGTCCTGCGCGGCGGCACCACCTTCAACGACCAGTTCCACATGCGCTGTTCGCACCGCTTCTACTTGCCCCCGAATACGACCTCGAACTATCGCACCGGTTTTCGGTGCGTGAAAGACATTGGTTGACGCCAGCGTCTTCGGGAGGGCGAGCGCACCTGCGAGCCGGTTGTCAGGGTAATGCATCTTCAGGCGTTTCGGAGGCGGGAGCGTCCTTCCAGGCCGCGATTTCCTCTTTCAGTAGTGCTAGATATTGATCGGCGAATTCTTCGGACGGCTCAAGGTCGTTGCTGAATTCTGGATCAACCTCCTCCGGCGGCGTCCATTCGTTCCAACTGTTGACGAGTACGAAGCATGGGTCGATTTCGCGGGCGTGCGCCCACTGTTCGCGGAAAGTCTCGCCCGCGCGGCGGCCGGCCGTGCCCTCGGTGTCCCAGCCGGTGTAACCGGGGTAGGCGGCGCTCACGGCGCAGTTTTCGGGGACGCCTTCGTGCCGCGCGAAGCTTTGCGGCGTGCGATCCCACCAGGACCAGTAGCCATACGCGCTGGCGCCATCGCCAGTGCGCAGCGAAGGTTGATCGTCCAGGAATCCCGTCATCCAGCGCACGGTGAAACGGGGGTCATCCCAGCGCGGCAGGCGATCTCTCCAGGGGCAGGGTGTCCCCGCGTAGATCACCAGGAGTGGCTTGCCCAGGTACTGGATGAGTAGATTTCGATACTCAGGAACGGCAGCGAACGAATCATAAATCTGATCCGCCTTTCGTTGTAGGCCGCCGTTCTCCAGATGCGCTGGATTGCCATCAATACCGAGGAAAATGCTGATTTGTGGCCGGTCTTTCAGCCCGGCGTAAACAGCGAAGAGCGTCTCCGTGGCCCGCTCGATGGATTGCAGGCCGGGATCCGCGGCTGCGGCGACGTTGTTCGACCAATCGATCCAGATGAAATCTACGCCGGCATCAGCCAGCCATTCCGCATGCTGCCGAATCACGTTGGTATCACTTGAATCGTATTTGCCCAGTTGGGGCAGACTCCAGGCGTTGTCCCAGGATTGGGGTGGAAACCAGAGTTCGTAGGCAATCCCCACGCGCCGTCTCGGTTCTTCTGGATAGGGCGTTGTTTCCGCGGCTTCCTGCACTTCGACCGGCGTCACCGCGGGATCACTCTCTTTTGACTTCTCCGACACGGCCACCGGCGACAAGCTCTCTTTTAGCCTAGTGCAACCCGGGCACAGGAAGAGCGCGCAATAAACGGCCAAGCCGCAAAGAATCCCGCTGTCGAAGGGCAACCATCCCTTGTGCTGCCGTCCATCCATTAGTTTCTTGTTCATGGTCACCCCGAGGTCATTGGTGAATCCAAAGTTCCCACCCTCAAGTTCCATCGCTTGAGGGCACTTCACATGAATATTCGCATGAAGGCGCACCTGAAAAATCCCTACGGTCCCTGTTCTCGCTGATGTCTCTTCCGTCCCGCACTCTGCTACAATTCCTGTTCTGGAGAATTGGCTGTGAAGAGCTATGGCTTAGACGAAATCCAGGATCTGGTATTGGTGGGCGCCGGGCCCGCCAGCCTGGCCACACTCTACGAGGCGCAGCGGCGCGGACTCAAGGCGATTGCCATCGACAAAGGCCCCCTGTGCAGCGCGCTGTTGCAGCATCCCACGCACATGCGCTGGTTCTCGACCACGGACAAACTTGAACTGGGCGGCTTCCCGTTGCTGACCAATGAGAAGAACCCGACCCGACGCGAATACCTCCAATATTGCCGGGCCTTCGCCCGCTACTTTGATCTCAAGGTTGTCACCTACCGCGAGGTCCATGCCATTATCCCGCTCGACGGGCTTTTTCGCGTGGAAGCCAGAGATCTTTTTGGGCGGACCCAGGTCTGGCGCAGCCGCAACGTGGCCCTGGCCACGGGGTTTTATGACAGCCCGCGGCCCCTCGACGTCCCGGGCGAAGACCTGCCTAAAGTCAGCCACCGCTTCACCGAAGTGCACTACTACGCCGACCATGACGTGATGGTCATCGGCGCTGGGTCGTCCGCCGCGGAAGTTGCCTTGGAATTGTACCGCGCCGGGACCAATGTTAGCGTGGCCATGCGCGGGGACCGCTTCTACACGAAATACTGGATCGAACCGGACATCGAGAACCGGATCAAAGAAGGCTCAATTGCGTGCTACCGAAACGTCAACGTCAAGGAAATCCGCCCGGATGACGTGGTTCTCGAGGACGCGCATGGTGCGGACATAACTGTGCCGAACGATTTCGTGCTGGCCATGACTGGGTATGAACCCGATACGGCACTGCTTGAACTTACGGGCGCGAACGTAGACCGCGTGACCAAGAAGCCGTGGCTCAGCCAGAGCCTTGAGACGACGGTGCCGGGCCTCTATGTCGCGGGCACACTCTGTGCCGGTTGCGAATCAAACCTCATTTTTGTAGAGAATAGCCGGGAGCACGGTCTCCAGATCATCGAGAACATCTTGCGCACGATGCCGGCGGTGAGCCTGGCTTGACCCGTGCGGCAGGGGGACACTTGGACAGAACCAACGGGTTGTTGAGGGAGATTTCATGAGCAATTCTAGCGGGAACCATGTCGAGACCGCCTACGGCCTGGCGCAAGAACGCTATGCTGCCTTGGGGGTGGACACCGAGAAGGCATTGGAAAAATTACGCCAAGTCCCCATTTCCATCCAGTGCTGGCAGGGGGACGACGTTGGCGGGTTTGAGCACGTCGAATCGGTGAGCGGCGGCGGCATCCAGGCGACGGGGAACTATCCGGGGAAAGCACGGACGGCCGATGAACTCCGCCAGGACGTCGAACAGGCGATCCGTCTGCTCCCCGGAAGGCATCGCTTTAACCTGCATGCAATGTACGCAGAGACGGGAGGCAAGAAAGTTGAGCGGAACGTCTTGCAGCCGGAACATTTTTCGCGTTGGATTGAGTGGGCCAAGTCGCTCGGACTGGGGATAGACTTCAATCCGTCGTGCTTTGCGCATCCCCTGGCGGATTCCGGCTTCACCTTGTCCAGCTACGATGACGGTATCCGCCGCTTCTGGATCGAGCATTGTGTAGTGTGCCGCAAGATCGGTGAGACCATCGGGCGTGAACTGCGCACGCCCTGCGTGACGAACATCTGGATTCCCGATGGCTACAAGGACATCCCCATTGACCGCAAGGCGCCGCGCGAACTACTGCGCGAGTCGCTCGATCAGATTCTGGCGGTCGATATCGATGCCAACCACAACCGCGATGCCGTCGAAAGCAAGCTTTTCGGGATTGGATCGGAAAGCTATGTGACCGGTTCACACGAGTTTTACCTGGCCTATGCGGTCGAGAAGAAGATTTTGCTTTGTCTTGATGCCGGTCACTTCCACCCGACGGAAATGATCTCGGAAAAGATCTCGTCCATCATGACTTTTCTGGATGAGATGCTCCTGCATGTCAGCCGCGGCGTGCGGTGGGACAGCGATCATGTGGTGATTCTGACGGACGAATTGCGCGCCATTGCGGAGGAACTTGTGCGAAACAAGTTGCTTCAACGCGTCCACGTGGGACTTGATTTCTTCGATGCGAGCATCAATCGCATTGCGGCGTGGGTGATTGGGACGCGGGCCATGATTAAGGCGCTGCTGATCGCGCTGCTCGAGCCAACGGACCGGCTGCGGGAATTGGAACGGAGTGGCGACTATACGGGGCGGCTGGCGATGCTCGAGGAATTGAAGACGCTGCCTTACGGCGCGGTCTGGGAGTATTACTGCGAGCAGCAGGCGGTCCCGGTGGGGCTTAAGTGGATTGAGGAAGTACGGCGCTACGAGCGGGAAATCTTGGCGGGGAGGTAGGAGGCCAAGATCCCGATGGACGGAACGGACACGGTGGACAAGATGGACTGAACGACAACCCGCCGCCTGGCGGTGGGGGCTGGTCTAAATGCTCACTTCCTGGCGGGAACGTGCGCGGAGGATTTTGGTGTCGTGCACGTGGAAATCGGAAACCGATTCCACTTCCACGATCCGGTCGAAGCTCTTGGTGATGCTGTCGAGCAGTTCCTTGTTCTCCGTGCGCAGGCGGCGTGCCACGTCGGGATGGACCTGCAAGATGATATGTTTTTCCTTGCTGTGGCAAAACAGGTTTTGCAGGCGGCGCAGCGTGTCGAAAGTCATCGTCGTCACTGAGCGCACCATGCCGCTGCCTTCGCAATAGGGGCAGGTCTGCGAGAGCGCTTTAATCAGGCTGTGTTTCACGCGCTTGCGTGTCATTTCGATCATGCCCAATTCACTGATTTCCGAGACGGTTGTCTTGGCGCGGTCGTTTTTGAGAGCGTCGGTGAGTTGCCGCAGCAACTTGCGGCGGTTGCTTTCGAAGCGCATGTCGATGAAGTCGCAGACAATGACGCCGCCCATATCGCGCAGGCGCACTTGGCGCGCTATTTCTTGCGCCGCTTCCATGTTCGTGTGGAACACCGTATCCTCGAGTTGTTTCTTACCCGTAAATTTGCCGGTGTTCACGTCAATGGCCACGAGCGCCTCTGTCTGATCAATGACCAGGTATCCGCCGCTCTTCAAATAGACCTTTCGCTGCAGTGCCTTTTCGATTTCCTCTTCCAGGCCAAACTTTTCAAATATGGGTGACTTCAACTTATAAAGGCGGATGCTCTTCTTCAGATTGGGATCAAGATTATCCAGGAAACTCAAGATGCGGCTGTATTCGCCATCGTTGTCAATAGTAAGGCGCTCAATATCGGCCGTGAATTGATCACGCACGACGCGGAGGATGGGGCCCAGGTCTTCGCGGATCAGCCCCGGCCCGTTCAATCGCTCGAATTTGTCCTTGGTGCGGTCCCACATGCGGCTAAGGAAACGCGCATCGGCCTCGAATTCCCTGCGGTCACGTCCTTCTCCGGCCGTTCGGGTGATGAGGCCCGTCTTTGCAGGGCGCACCGCCTGCAGGATCTTTTTCAGCCGCTGACGTTCTTCGTCGGATTCAATCTTTCGCGAGACACCCAAAGTGGACACCGTCGGCATCAGTACCATGTAGCGCCCGGGGATCGTGATGAAATTGGTGAGGCGCGGTCCTTTCGTACCCAATTGGTCCTTCACCACCTGCACCATCACGTACTGGTTCTTTTTCAGCATGGTTTCGATGGGTTGCTGGCGTGCGCGCTTCGCGCGGGTTTTTGCGCGGGCAACACCGCCCTCGAGTTCGATGTCGCCTGTCCCTTCGGCGCCCGCGATGTCGGAGACATAGAGGAAGCCGTTCTTCTCCATGCCGATGTCGATAAAGGCGGCCTGCATGCCGGGCACGACGGAATCCACACGGCCCTTGTAAATGTTGCCGACAACACTCGGGCTTTCCTGCCGCTCGATGCTGAGTTCGGCAAGGCGGCCTTGTTCGAGCAAGGCAATTCGTGTTTCGAGGGGAGTCACGTTGATGACAAATTCTTTCATAGAGTCACGATCTTCTTCCTGGTATTCACTGGTTCACAAAAATGTTTTTACGCATGGGGACATTCAGTAGAACGCCCACACAGGCCATGGTCGTCAAATAAAAGGAGCGGCCATAACTGAGGAAGGGCAGGGGAATGCCCGTCACCGGCATCAGGCCGACGGTAATGGCGATGTTCACGAAGACGTGAAAGGCGAGCACGGTGACGACGCCCGTGGCCAGCAAGGTGCCCATCATTTCCGGCGCTTCCCGTGCAAACGACAGGCCGCGCAACAAAAAGACGCCAAACAACCCAATCACTACCGCCACACCCACAAACCCTTCCTCTTCCGCCAAGACGGAGAAGATAAAGTCCGTGTGGTGTTCCGGCAAATAGTTCAAGCGGGTTTGCGTGCCGTTCGTGTATCCCTTGCCGTTTAATCCACCGCTGCCCACTGAAATCTTGCTCTGGTAAGTTTGCCAGCCGCTCGCATCGACGTCCTCGTCCTGGTTGAGGAAGGTGTAAATGCGTTTCTTCTGATAATGTTTCAGATCGAAGGCGCCTTTGTCCTCGGAGGAAATCTTTCCGTCGCGGTTCTTGTCCAGCGCCATGAATTCCTGTTCCGTCAGGAATCCGTTGCTGTCGGCGTCCAACCGCGCGAGGCCCCGGAATTCAGGATTATAAAGCAAACCCACGGCGGTGCACCCTTCATCCACCAAGTTCTGAGCGGCCGTCAACCAGGACCCCTCGGCGTTCGGTACAGCGCGTATCACCAACGATGCGTCCTGGCGCGTCCCCGCGAGGAGCAACTTGCACTTTCGACGGCCCGGCAGGGCGGCGAGGTCAGCCTCGGCAAACGATGCCCGCTGCGATTCGGGGACCTGCGGAATGCCATATTCGAGGCCAAATTCTTCCCAGGATACCACGCCGTCCTTGTTGTCTTGCAGGCCACTCGCCGCTTCATCCGCGCTGCCGGGCGCGGAGGTCTGCTCGATCTTCCCGCTCACATCGGCATCCATGACATAGAATGCCGGGTCAAAATCCTTCATCTGCAGCCATACCAGCGGCGCCACGCTGAGTCCGGCCAGCACCACCAACCCGAGATGCCAGACTCTGCAGCCAGCCACATACAGCATCACAAACGTGAGGGGAAACAACGTCGCAGCAGTGCCAAGGTTGGGTTGCTTCAAAATCAGTACGGCGGGAATCCCCGCCAGAACGAACGTCAGCGCAAACCAGTGAAACCGGCGCACCCGGTCGCCCAGCGTGGTCAAGTACCAAGTCAGAAAATAGACCATACTGACTTTGGCGAATTCGGAGGGTTGGATGCCCACGCCCATGATGGCAAGCCACCGTTCGGCCCCTTTCTTCTCTTCGCCGAAGAGCGTCACCAAGGCGAGCACTCCCACGCAGAGGGCGTAAAAGAGTGGGGCGGACGCGACCATGAACCGATAGTCTATCGCAATGATGAAGGCGGCCAGCAACACACCAACGAAGAAAGCGCCTACTTGCCGATGGAGAAGGCCGATATCGATGTTGCGGCAAGCACTATACAGCACGGCCCACCCGACGGCCACCAGCATCATGGTGACTAATGGCAGGAACCAATCAATCCGGCGCAGATTGCGCCAGTTGGTAATCCTGACGGTCGCGTCTTCGATGTTGAAATCTTCGATTCCGATAGGCATTAGCGCGTCTCTTGCGCCAGGGTGAGGGGCATTTCCTGGAGTGGCTCCAATTCACTGGGGCGCTCATGATCGTAAAAGTATTGGATGACTTGGCGCGCCAAGGGGGCCGCGGCACTGCTGCCATGCGCGCCATGCTCCACGAGAATGCACAGCGCAATCTTGGGCGTGCGCTCCGTCACCCCGGCAATAAACCACGCATGGTCCCGCAGTTCTTTTGGGATGTCCTCTTCGTTCGCATATTTCGTGTGTTTGTCCAGCCCTACGAATTGGGCTGTACCGGTCTTTCCCAGAATCGCGAAACCTTCAATGTACGCTTCCTTACCGGTGCCCGACGGCGCTTTATGCTTCTCCACGCACATCCGCATGCCGCGCGTTACGATGTCGAGTGTCTTGGGGCTGATGAATGGTTCCGAAAGGGACGGCCCAAGGCCTGCATTCAGGTAGGGCCGAACGCGCCGTCCACCGTTCAGAATGCAGGACATCGTGATGGCATTTTGCAGAGGAGTTACCGAGACACTCCCCTGCCCGATGCTGGTGTTCAGAGTGTCGTAATCCTGCCACCGTTGCTCCCAAACGGGCTGCTTCTTGTTGAACTCCGCTTTCCATTCGCGCGTGGGAATCAAGCCCCGGGCTTCGCCGGCCAAATCGATGCCCGAGCTCACCCCCAGCCCCATCTTCTTGGCCCACTCCGCCATACGATCGGGGCCCAGCTTCATGCCCACGTTGTAGAAGAAGACGTCACAAGAGAAGGCCAGGGCCTCGACAATATTGACGCTGCCATGTCCTCGGCTCCAGCAGTGCCAGGGGCGTTTTCCCAACTGGTACGAACCGCCGCACGTAAATGTAGTGCTCTCATTGATGACGCCTTCCTCGAGCGCGGCCGAAGCCAGCATTACTTTGAACACGGAGCCCGGTGGATAGACTTCACGATAGGCGCGATTCAGCATGGGCTCCTTCGCCGCATACAGGGCCTGCTTTTCCTCGGCCCGGCCACTGATGAACACGCTCGGGTCATAGGTGGGCGTACTGGCTAGCGCGCGCACGGCCCCGGTGTCTGCCTCGAGCACGACAATGGCGCCCACTTCGGTCCCGAGTAGGGATTCGCAAAACCCTTGGAGGCCCACGTCCAGCGTCAAGTACAAAGAATTGCCGGCAACAGGCCTGCGGCGCTCGCCTCTCTCCAGGGTATGGCCAAGACTATCGCGCTTCGCGATGTACGGGACCCCGAAGCGATCCGTCCGCAGTTGCGGGAAGCCCTCCGCGTATTTCGTCACCCAGACAAATCCGTCCGTCCCCTTGAGTTCGCCTTCGTAGTAACTTTCGACCCCGCCCCGCCCGACGAGGTCCCCCATCTTGTAGCCTTCCCAGGTCTCCAGTTCCTGGCGGTTCACTTCATTGAGATAGCCCAAAATCTGGCCGCCCACTTTGCCTTGCACATAGCGGCGTTGAGGGTGGACCACCGTCAGCACGCCCGGCAATTCGAAAGCGCGTTCTTCAAGGCGAAACCGGTCGGTCTTGGAAATGTCTTGTTTCACCGGAAGCTGCGCGAACGGTTCTGCTTTCGCGGTTTGCTGGACCGCCGCATGAAGGTCCTCGGCGGAAATATCGAGCAACTCTTCCAAACGTTTGCAGACGAACTGGCGCTGCTCCTGCGGGCATTCTCCCGGCACCAGCACGACGTCCGCGCTGGGCCGGTTGTCCGCCAGGACCACGCCATCGCGTCCGTAGATGATGCCACGATCCGCCTTCAAATCGCTTTGGCGCACCATGTTTTCTTCGGCCTTCTGTTCAAAGAGCAGCCGGTTCACTACTTGCAACTGCCAGAACTGCCAGCAAAGCAGCGAGAATGCGCCGATAATCCCGAGTGCGACGGCCCAGAGACGCCGTTCAACGCCCTGTGGCCGGGCGGGTTCTTTGGGAGCAGGCATCATCAAATGGCTCCTTGTATCAGTTCCTTGCGGTGAAACGTCAAGCCAAGCAGCAAGAAGACGACGGGGGTCACCAGCGCGGAATAGAAGGCGGCAGGGACGACTGACATGACGATGAGGAACAGTGGACTGATATCCGGCTTCTGCACGTAAAGAATGGAAGTGAACAACACGCCATGGGCCACGGCGGCGCCGAATACCAATGCGGCCTTGATGGCGGGGTGCTCGGTGACGAGCCGGTGGGAAAATCGCGCCACGATATATCCCAGGATCACCAGGCACAAGACGTGGTGGCCCAAGACTGTATTGCTCGCCACATCCTGGTAGATCCCGCCGAGGAGGCCGGTGAACATGGCGCGCTCCTCCCCGTCCACTATGGCGAAGTAAATCACCAGGATCAGTGTAAGATCAGGGAGCACGCCTTCCACCTTCAGAAAATCCGGCCAAGTCGATTGGAGCAATGCTCCCAAGACGACGGCCACAAACCAGAAAACGTTTTTACGCATCACGAAGATATTACTCTGGAAACCGCCCTCGGCACGCGGCTTCATTTGTCCCTGCTGTCCTGATTCTTCCTGACATCGCTAACCTAAGGCGCATACCGCTCATAAATCGACCGTTCGTCTGGAAGGTCTGGTGCCTCCGACGGCGCTGCCTCCGGGCTGGCCGGCCCGGCGATATCGCCGGCTGGAGGCAATGACTGCCAGACCAGCAATACTTCGTCCAGCCGATAAGGATCCACGAAAGGGACCACCTCGGCCCGCTTCCACAGGGTCCCCGGCTCTTCTTCGTGGGTGGCGCGAATCGTACCGATGGGGTAGCCACTCGGGAAGAGGCTTTCGGGGCTTGTTACGACTTTATCACCTGGCTGCACCTGATCCCTGGCGGTCCCGGTATCGATATACCACATGTTGCAAAGGCGGCTGAGGTCGACGCCGCTGGCATGGATGATGCCGTCGTACGCGCGGAGTCTGCCGCGCTCGACCATGGCGCCAATCTTACAGTCTTGGTGATGCAGTGTCGCCACGTTCGAAGCCAGATCGAGCACCTCCGTCACAATGCCGACCACGCCATCTTGCGTCACGACACACATGGATTCTTTTACCCCGTGCGCCGCGCCACGGTCAATCGTCAACATGCCCTTCATACTTTCGATCACGCGTACTGGTTCAAACGTGTACTGCGGCTCGGAGCGCACGAAATTCAACATCGCCCGCAGGCGCTGGTTTTCCTCGCGCACTTCCGCCCGCCGGACCAGTTCCTGCTTCAGCGAAATCACATCGTACTGCAACTGCTCGTTGGCGGTCTGGAGCGCCTGATAATCAAACGCCACACCGAGGGTATAGTCAAGCCCTTTTTCCACGAGATAGCGTGTCCGAAGAAAGGGGTATGAGGTGATGGAGACCAGGCGCTTGATGCCGCGCTGAATGAAGGTGGCCTCCGTGCCGGTGGCAAGAGACGCCAGGGACAGACTCACCAGGAGCATGAGGATGACTACTGGACGGTGAGCCGCAAGGAATCGAGCAAGGTTCATGAGGCCGTCCCCTTGGGGGAGTGTGGCGGTGCTTCGGCGGACCTGACGGAAAAGACGATATCAAGAGACGTTCTTCCGTGCAACTGCATGGAGTCGCGCCCGCTACATTTCTTCGCTCGGGAAATTCTTTAATTCCTCGAGGAAGCGCCCCGTCCCGAGCACGACCGCCGTCAGGGGGTCTTCCGCCTGCGTCACGTGAAGTCCCGTATCTTTCGCGAGCAGTTGATCCAGCCCGCGCAGGAGCGCCCCACCCCCCGCGAGCACCACGCCGCGATCCACGATGTCCGCGGACAATTCCGGGGGCGTCCGTTCGAGGGTCACGCGCACAGCGTCCACAATCGCGCTCACGGGCTCGCGCAGGCTCTCCCGAATCTCTTCCGACGTAATGGTAATGATTTTTGGCAGGCCCATGACCTGGTCGCGGCCTTTGACCTGCATTTCCAGTTCTTCTTTCAAGGGGAACGCCGAACCGATGGCGATTTTGATATCTTCCGCCGTGCGCTCACCGACCATCATGTTGTAGGTGCGCTTCAGGTGCTGGATGATCGCCTGATCCATTTCGTCGCCAGCGACCCGGACCGATTTTGAAAAGACAATACCGCCGAGGGAGATGACGGCCACTTCCGTCGTGCCGCCGCCAATATCGACAATCATGCAGCCCTGCGGTTCCTGGACGGGCAGTCCCGCGCCGATGGCGGCAGCCATGGGTTCTTCGATGATGTAGACTTTCTTCGCCCCCGCCTGCATCGCGCTTTCAGTCACCGCGCGCCGTTCGACCGCGGTAATGCCGGAAGGGACGCTGATGGCCACGCGTGGCCACACTAACTTCTTCCGATTATGCACTTTATGCATGAAATAGCGGAGCATCTCCTCGGCAATTTCAAAATCCGCGATCACGCCGTCCTTCATGGGACGGATGGCGACAATATTGCCCGGTGTGCGGCCGATCATGTTTTTTGCTTCGTTCCCCACCGCCCGCACCTTGCCGGTGTCCTTATTGATGGCCACGACGGAAGGCTCGCTCAGCACAATTCCCTGGCCCTTCACGTAGACGAGGGTATTGGCCGTTCCCAGATCGATGGCCATGTCGTGGGAGAAAAGGCTGGGAACGTATCGCAGGATTCCGAACACAAAACATCCTTTCGCTGCTCGCCCCCCGTGCGGCAAGAGAGGCCCCTAAAGCAATCGGACAGAAGGAGTTATACAAGAGGGGGTTCCAGGCGGGCGCATTATAGCAAACCCGGCCCAAAATTCCAACCGCCCGAGGTGATTCGCGTGATTCGGAAAGGGCGAGTGGACACGCCCGCCCCTTGACCGGCTCGCGTGTACGGTCGCCCTCCTGGCGCGGCCTGCCCGCAACGGGAACTACTTGAATCGATCCTTCAATCCCTCAAACGCCTCATACCCCAGAGTGGGCCCGCTGCCCAATCCTTTCGAGCTGCCGTCGTAATGGTCTCGCTGCTCTGGGGTCTGATGCTCGTTATCATGGCAGTAAAGGCACAATAGTTCCCAGTTGCTGCCATCGGGCGGGTTGTTCATGTGGTTGCTGTCTTTATGGTGGACCGTGAGTTCGCGTAGTTGCGCGCCCGAAAACTCCCGCCCGCACCGTCCGCACACATGTGGGAACAAGCGCAACGCCTGTTCCCGGTAGCCTTTCTCCCGGTTGACGCGGTTGCGCTCGACATCCGCGAGGATCTGCGCCCGCTTTTCGGGGTCCGGCTGCGGCCTTCTTAGACGCATCACTCTCTCCTCGCGTGCAGGTTGAATGCTGTTGCTTCCCAGAATCTACCGTATCAGCCCCTGGGGACGCCACCTCGCGGAAACCTGCCCGGAGGTTTACCAGTCTTGCTGGTGTTCCGTCGCGTTCAAGGGGAAAGGAGAAACCGCGCATGATGCAATCGTCGCCACCTTACTCTCAAACTGTGCCCCTCCTGGACGGTTGGGTCCCTTGGGTGCTGTGGCCGGCGGTGACCATGGCCGTGGGCTGGGGCCTGCGGGGTTACATCGGGGGCGGCCCCTTCGGTGCGATGATTGCCGGGGCGCTCGTGGCGCTGGCGCTGTGCATGCTCCTGGGATACCGCGGGGAAACCGCCGCCGTACTGGCAGCGTTTGGGGCCGTGGGCGTCGGTTTTGGCGGCGACATGACCTATGGCCAGACCATCAGCCTCCTGGGCGGTAGCGATACGCTGGCCTGGGGGCTGACTGGACTCACGGTGAAGGGGGCGGTGTGGGGGCTTCTGGGCGGAGCGGTCCTGGGAGTGGGGCTGCGCGTGAAGGAATTGAACCGGCAAGAGGTCTTCTGGATGCTCACTCTTTTCTTGCTGGGGGTCTTCGCCGGCATTGCGATCATCAATGAACCCAAA
>JACPGD010000191.1 GCA_016182645.1 Candidatus Hydrogenedentota bacterium
AGAGGTGCCGCCGAAGTACCTTGACCTTCTCTTCTGCTGTAAAATGACGCCGGTGCTTGTTCGTGTTCATGGATGGTTCCTCTTTGACCGTCTACATATTCTTCCCGGTCAGAGAGTCCATTTCCAGCTGGGGCGGAACAGTTCCGGCCATACATAAGAAAGGAGACAACGCTTTTGGGGCCACCCGAAGGTCGCCCCTAGGCCGAGTCTCCAACTTGATTATCGAGAATCTTGGCTACTATGTCAAGGGTGCGGCGAGGCTGTCGATTCCCGGCACTGGCGGAAAGCCGTATGGGGGATTTACGGATCGGGAATATTCTTTACAGCGCAGAGGTAGAGGCTTTCGCCAGACCCAGATGCGTACTCGGCAGGATTAAGTGGCGCGGGCTAAAGGGTTTCCATAGAGGGCTGACTAGGGCAACGAACGGTTGGCAGTGTTCTTGCTCTCTAAAGTGCCTTGCTACGCTTGCCCGAATCCGGGAATTGCTATAAATGAAAGTACTAATATATTAGTCTCTATATGGACTTTTGCCTTTTCGTGTGATATCGTTTACCTGGAGATGACGCAGGGCCGAAAGAGGAGTTGGGATGAGCGTCAAGGCGTGGGTGGAAACGCGCCGGGATGAACAGTGGAGTGCCCCGTCGGCGTTTTGTCTTTCCCCATTTCCTACATGACCCGTGAAGTGTGTCCAGGGCCAACCGGGCGAAGGGTGTGATCTGGGTGCTGGTGAAGTGGAACGAAGCACCAAATCCAGGAGGTTGGGACCATGAAACGATGTTCAGTACGCAGTGTAAGTACCGTGGGCTGTGCTAGGGCGCAAATGTTGTTCTGGGGGGTATCGGCGGTAATCGCCGCATTGTCGCTGGCGGGTTGTCCGCCAACGACACCCCCGGACGTGACACCGCCCGGGCCAGTGACTGGGTTCACCGCCACCCCTGGGGACGCCGAGGTGGTCCTCGCTTGGAACAATCCGGGCGACAGCGATCTGGCGGGCGTCCGTATCCAGCGCCAGAGCGGAACGCCGCCGGCCACGCATACCGAAGGCGCCACCATCTTCAATGGAATGGGCGCTACGCACACCGACACGACGGCCGCGAACGGCACGGAGTATTTCTATGCGGCTTTCGCCTATGATACTTCGGGCAATTTCGCCACCGGCGCCCGGGCCTCGGCGACGCCGCAAGCCGCCAATGTAGATGAGGACATCTCGGAAACCTTTCTCGAAATCAATGAAGAGATCGGAAAGGTGCCGGACAACATCTACGCTCCGAACCAGCGTGGCATCCTGATTGGGCTGCTGGAAGAAGCGGAAAAAATGTACCAATCGGGCGATCCCTGCGGTTCCGGCGAAACACTCCAGGAATTGTTGACGGAATTCCAGAGACTTCGGGCGGGCAACGCGATCGAGACTTCGGAGGAATTCTACAACTCCACACGCATGCTCCGATACGACATGCTCCTCTCGATTGAGGCGAAAGCCATCTGTCCCGGCGCCGAACGTGTCGGCTTCGAGACCATGGCCGAGCCGGAGGAGGAATCGAACAAGGAAGTGATCGCGGTCGCCCGCTTCGGCGAACCACGCGTACAGACGGTCCGGGTTCAGCACGAACTCGGCGGCGCGCCCATGACCGAGTTGTTCACGCAACTGAGTATTCCCGGGACCGATGGCGACCTGGGCGATCCCGGCAAGCCGGCCGTGCCCATCTACCGGACCTTGATTGCCGCGCCGATGTCCGACGTCGAAGTCAAGATTACGAAACAGGAATTCGACGTGGCCGAAACGATCAAGATGAACCTCTATCCCACGCAGGAGCAGCCGGTGGACCAGAATGAGATCGATCCCGAGTTTGCGGACCGCCCGTTCGTCAAGGATCCGCGCGCCTATGCCACGGACGATCCCTATCCGCCCAATCCGGTGACGATTCAACATATCGGCGACGCGCGCGATCTTAAGATCTACCTGGTGGAGATCGCCGCCGGGCAGTATCACGCAAAGAGCAGTTTCTTCGATGTCTTCACGGACATCCGGGTCCAAACCACTTTCGAGGGCGGCGACGGCGCCTTCATCACGGAGGCGAGCCTCGACCCCTTTGAAAGCGGTACACCCGTGTACACCAACGCTGTGCTGAACAAGAACAGCGTCCTGCAATACATCGGACCCGCGCTGGTCGCACGTATCTTCGGCGAAGAACTGATGATCATGACACACCCGAACTTCGTGGACGCGGCCATTGCCCTGCGCGACCACAAGCGCGCGAACGGCATTAAGGAAGAGATTGACGCGTTCATTGAGAACCACTACGCCACGGTGACGCCGCGGCCCTCGTACATCTTGTTCCTGGGCGATGCGGAGTTCATCGCACCGTTCTACGTCGGCGGCATCGGCACCGACTGGCCTTATGCCATCCTCGGTACCGTGGGCGTCGACACGATCCCCGATTTCGGCGTGGGCCGCATTCCGGTGGATACGCTCGAACAGGCCAATGTCGTGGTGGATAAGATCATGGATTACGAAGATTCGCCCCCAGCGGCGGCGGCCTTCTACGCCAATGCGTCGCTCGCCTCGCAGTTCCAATGCTGCCGCAGCGGCGTGGCCGCGGGCACGGACCAGCGCACCTTCATTCAGGTGTCCGAGTTCGCGCGCAATGTCATGGCCAACGCCGGCAAAACCGTGCAGCGCATCTACACGGAGACCTCTCCCACCGCGACGCCCGCCCGCTACTACGACGGCAGCCTCCTGCCCGCGGCCATCGGTGCGGCGAGCGGCTTCCCCTGGGACGGCGACACCGCGGACATTATCGCCGCCTACAACGCCGGCCGTTTCTTCGTCATGCACCGCGATCACGGCTGGGAGGAGGGCTGGTCCCATCCGGAGTTTGAATTGCCCCATATCGACAGCCTGACCAATGGCGCGCAGCAGCCGGTGGTGTTCAGCGTCAACTGCGCCAGCGGCTTCTGGGATAATGAAACCGCGGGCGGCGCCTACGGCACCACCGTGGCCGGCGTCTATTGGGCGGAGAAGATGTTGCGCAAGGCCGACGGCGGCGCCGTGGGGCTCCTTGGCGACACGCGCAATAGCCCAAGTTGGGCCAACTCGACACTGACCCAGGGTTTCTTTGATGCCATCTGGCCGAATGCCATTGCCAGTTTCGGCGGGGCCTCTTCCAAGAAGCGCCTCGGGGACATCCTGAATCACGGCAAGCTCTACCTGTGCTCGAAAATCGGGTTTAGTGTGATGGGCGAAATCATCGACGGCTCCAGCGCCACTAATGAGTTGTACCTGTGGCATGTCCTTGGAGATCCGACGATGAAGATTCGCACCAACTCCCCCTACAACATCGTCTTGTCGCCCGAGGTCAAGTACCGCGTGCTCAGTTTCGGCGTGAACCTCGAGTATCCTGAAAACGGGACCGAGTTCACGGTGTTCGAAGTCGGCCCAACTGGTGGCGATCCGTTGCCGATTGGCCGCGGCGTCGTGGAAAACGGCGCGGCCACGATCCGTTTCAACCGGGAGCGCAACCCGAACATGTCCCTGCAGTTCATCGCTTCGCTCGACGATTCCCTCGCCGTCGAAATCGAGGGCAAGCAGATTGACTGATACTCAGACCGCACCCAGTGGTGCAATGCGCCGGCCCACGGCGTCTCAGGAGAACCCGTGGGCCGGCGACAAGGGGCATTTCACCACGAAGCATACGAAGTCTTTCCTCTTCCTCTTCTTCGTCCTCTTCGTCCTCTTCGCCCATACCGTCCATTCCGTTCAATCCGCCCATTTGATTCATGTGCTCCCTCCGGGAGAGACTTTCTTCATGAATTGGAAGCTACTACTCGCCGCCGCGGTACTTGCCGCGTTGTGGCTGATCGAAGGGCTGCATCCGCTCATGCCAGGCCGGCGGGCGCGCGTCCCGCACTACACGAAGAATCTCGCCTTGGGCCTTTTCAATGCTGGACTGGTGGCCCTGCTCTTCGCCGGTTTCCTCGTGACGGTTGCGGCGGCAGCCGAGCACCGCGGCTTCGGTCTGCTCCGTTGGCTGAATGCGCCGCCGTGGCTCGCCTGGCCGCTGGCCATCGTTGTCTTCGACTTCTGGCAGTACGTCTGGCACCGGCTCAATCACCGCGTGCCGTTTCTCTGGCGCTTTCACAAGGTCCATCACTCGGACGTGGAACTGGACGCCAGCACGGCCCTGCGCTTCCACACCGGCGAAATTGTGCTGTCCACGCTCCTGCGCATGGTCGTAGTACCTTTGCTCGGAATCACCATCGCCCAAGTGGCGGTATACGAGACGATCCTGATGCCGATTATCCTGTTGCACCACAGCAACGTGCGCATGCCGCGGCGGCTGGACAATGTGTTGCGCTGGATCATCGTGACGCCATACATGCACTGGGTCCACCACTCCGATCAGAAGCCCGAGACTGACTCGAATTACAGCAGCATCTTCTCTGTCTGGGACCGATTGTTCAAGAGTTTTCGGTTTCGCGAAGAACCGCGGGAGATTCAATTTGGGCTTGGGCTGCGGGAGGAGGAGTGGCGGCCCCTGCGCGGATTCCTCGCGTTGCCGTTTCGGCAGGCGAAGAAGGAGTGATTTTCACTTCTTCGTTCCTGCTCCTGCGTGTCAGTCCGTGTGGGTCTTTGCCACGCCCGTGTTCACTCTTCGCCCGATAACGAAAGTAGTCGAGCGCTCGCCGAGCGCGCGTCTGGCACGAGTAGTCGAGCGCGCGGCGCCCGCCTCACATCGCCTGGCAGCCGCGGCGAACCATGCTCACCGCGTAGGCGGCGAGAAAGAGCGACACAATCTTCGAAAAGGCCTGCAACGCGCGCAGTCCAACCACCCGGACCAACCGTTCACACTGGCGGAACGCAACCCACACCAGGACCAAGTTGAGCAGGAAGGCCAGGAGCGTCATGAGTACGCCCTGCGCATCCGTCACCATCAGCAGGGCCGTCAGCGTCGCTGGCCCGGCCACCAGCGGGGTGCCCAGCGGGACCACGCCTAAATGGCGGCGCGCCGGTGTGATCGCTTCCGGGCCACCCACAATATCGCGCGCGGCGATGATAAAGAAAATCAGACCGCCCGCCACTTGAAAATCAGGCACCGTAATGCCCAGCACATCAAAAAGCGCCTTGCCAACCGCCATAAAGCCCAGCGACACCACCCCCGCGGTAAACGTGGCCTGCGTGGCGATTTGGTTCCGCTCCTCCTGGGACAGCCCATTGGTCAGCGCCAGAAACATCGGCACGAGCCCAATGGGATCAATCGCCACGAACAGGGGAATCCAGGCGTGGAGAAAGTGCTGAAGGAGTGCGCTAAAATCCATAAAATCCACCAGAGAATGAAGTGCATGGAGAATGAAACTCGGGCATGGCACTCAACCGTTCATTCCCCATTCCCCACCTGGGTTCGCATAAACCTAATTCCGGCAGTTGAACATAATCTGAAAACATGGGTGGCAGCTTTAAGCGCGGCGACGACTGGAGTTCACACAGGTCAGACTTGTCCTCATTCCGCGTTCCGCGTTCCGCGTTCCCCTTTATGGTTGCCGCGCCCAAGACGTAGCCTGCGTCGTCGTAGAATACGGCCCACTGACCGGGCGTGACTGAGCGCTCGGGCTGGTGCAGGCTTACTTCCGCGCCGTGGCGCGTGGGGGTGACCGTTGCAGGCGCCGGTGTGTGGCGCGAGCGCAACTGGACGCGGCACTCAAAGGGCGCCGACTGGAGCGGCAAACCACCCCAGGCAATCATGCCCGTGCGGAATGTCTCCCAGTAAGTGTCGTCTTCGTGTCCCACCACGACTGCATTACGCGCTGTGTCCAACTTGACGACATAGTAGGGCTGTTCCGCGGCAATCCCGAGACCCCGGCGCTGTCCCAGCGTGTAGTGCAAGAGGCCTCGGTGCGTCCCCAGCCGCTCACCGCGCACCGAAAGAATCGGGCCGGGCTGTCCGGCGCCGGTGCGCCCCTCGATAAAGCCCGCATAGTCCCGGTCCGGCACGAAGCAGATTTCCTGGCTCTCGCGTTTCGTCGCCATGGCAAAATCCAGCGGCCAGGCCCGCTCGCGCACCTGATCTTTAGTCAGGTGTCCCAGGGGAAAGAGCGCACGCCGGAGTTGGCGCTGTGTCAGCGGCGCAAGCACATAGCTCTGGTCCTTTTCGCGGTGTACGGCGCGGCGCAGCGCCACGCGCTCGCCGTAGGGCTCGAGCCGCGCGTAATGCCCCATGGCTACATAGTCGGCACCGAGCTCGTTTGCACGCTGGTAGAGCGCGCCAAACTTGATCATGCGATTGCAACGCACGCAGGGATTGGGGGTGCGGCCCTCGCGATACTCCTCCACGAAGTACGCGATGATATCGCGGTCGAAGCGATCGACGGCATGCAGGACCTCGTGCGCGATTCCCAGCTTATCGCACACGCGCTTGGCGTCTTGGGCCGCTTCCAGCCCGCAGCAGGGCTCGAAAACCGACTTGCCGCCCTGATCCGGGACCAACCGCAAGGTCACCCCAAAACACGTATAGCCCTGCTCGGTGAGCAGGGCCGCGGTGACAGCACTATCGACGCCGCCGCTCATGGCGACGAGGATTCTGGAATGCTTGGGAGGGAACATGGCCGGAACTTTGTGGGGACGCAAAGGCACACCATACAGGCAGACACGCGCAGGCAAAATTCAGACGCTGAGTTAAGAATGAAACTCAGCGCACGGAATCGCGCATCGTGCAGGCAGGCGCTTACGTTGTCCGTGGTTGACCCGGCGCGGCCCCGGCGCCCGCGGGAGTCATGTCCGTGGGTGCTTTGGCCTGACCGGGTGGTTTCATGGTGCACTTGCCCTCGAAAAGCACGCCCTCGGCGATGCTGATTCTGGGGGCAGTAATGTCACCAACAACCTTGCCGCTGGTGGTTATTTCCAGGCGATCATGGGCGAAGACGTTACCGAGCACTTCGCCGCTGATGATGACCTGGCCAGCGATAAGATCGGCCTTGACCCGGCCAGACTCCTGGACGACGATGCTGTCGTCGCTATTAATGCGCCCGGTCACGGTGCCTTCGATACGGATAGTACCCTTCGAGTTGACCTCGCCGGATACCGTCGTGCCCGGTCCTATGATGCTGACTACTTTGTTTTCGTTGTAATTCTTGCCTTTACGCGCGTCCAACATTCGTTAATCCAGGTACACTGCCGCGTTGACCGTTCGGCCGTCCTTGTGTACTTCGTAGTGGAGGTGCGGTCCCGTGCTGCGCCCGGTACTGCCCACCTTGCCAATGAGATCGCCCCGCTCGACTTTCTTGCCCCGCGAAACGCTGCGTTCCGAGAGATGCGCGTACCACGTTTCGAGGCCGTTCCCGTGGTCGATCTTCACTATATTGCCATAATCCCCATCGTAAGTCGATTCTTTGACCACGCCCCGCGCCGTGGCCCGCACTTTCGTGCCGACAGGGGCCGAGATATCGGTCCCGTCATGGTGCCGAATGCGGCGGTTGAACGGATCGCGCCGATAGCCGAAGCGGGAGGTAATCTGGTGTTTCCGAGTGAACAGCGGCCAGGAGGCGGGCACGCGCGCAATTTGATCGGTGCGCAGTTCCATGTCCTGTATCAGGCTGCCCAAACTGCGCGTCCGCACTTGGATCTCCTGCTTGATCAAGTCGGCGGAAGGGCGTGACATACCGTAAATGATGTTTGGCGGGAGTAAAATATCGTTTCCACTATCGAACGCCGGAACCAAGCTGCCGCTGCCGCCGCCTTTGCCGCCCGCCGTCATGGGGGCGCCGGCCACTAGTTCGGCCGTGTCCCGCGCTTTCGGCTCCAGTCCGGTGATATCGCGCGCCTTCCGCTCCATCTCCAGGAGACCGTCCAATTCTTCATGAATCGCCTTGAGGCTGGCTTCGTAGTCGGCCCGAAGCCGGGTCTCGATTTCGCGCATGTCCTCCGCCGGGGTTGCCGCAGCGGGGGACTCCACAACAGGCCGCGTGGCCAGTTGGGCCTTCTCTTGTTCCAGCCGGGCATTATCCACGCGTAACATCTTGGCTTCACGTGAGATAAGCGCGTTCCGCTGAAAGAAAAAAGCGGCCGTAAAGGTCAGGAAAGCAGCCATGCCGATGGCCACCCAAAGGTGTGTATTCGACAGAGTTAAGGTACGCGTGCTGCCCCGATCGTGGGGAATCAGCATCACAGTCCATTTCTTCATGTCTCAGAAGTCTCCCCTTCTGGTTCCAAGAGGTTGGACACTGTGGTGTGATCTAAAAAGGTCTTCTCCAGCTCAGCTTGCCTGAGTCCCGCTGTAAAACCCGCCCCCGACGATACCGCTCCAACGCAGGCGGACTATAGCATGGGGGTTTCCCTTAAGTCAACCACAATTTTTCCATTTCTGGAATTTAAGAACCGGAAAGCTACGCCCGGCGGTGGAATCCGGGCGGGGGAGCAAGTTCGGCATCCTTTACATCCAAAAACATGTGGATAAAGTGTTCTGGGGACTTATCTTCGTAGGTTTTGCGATTGAAGGCTTCCACCAGCCGGTTGTAGTCTCCCTGGTGGCCCAGGTCGTCCAGGTAGAGGGCGTAGAGGGGCGCCGTGGCGACCGCGCCGTCGCGAAAGCGGGGACAACCGACATCCGTGTGGAGGGTGAAGCTCTTGTACTGCCCGTCGCGCGTTTCGTGGAGTTTGAAGGGGTAGAGCCGGCAAAGAATGGGCCGTGCCTCGTAGACTTTGCACTTGCGCGTGCGCTTGTTGAGGAAGTAACACCCCCGCTCGTCCCGGCGCAACGCCATCATGAACTTCTCCCCGTCTACGCGGAGCCAGGCGGGATCGTTCTTGGGCACGCCCTCCAATTCTTCCG
>JACPGD010000203.1 GCA_016182645.1 Candidatus Hydrogenedentota bacterium
AGTGTTCATTGGGGTTACCCTTTATAGGTGCATGTCGTATAGGCCAGAAGATTCACAAGGAATCTTCTTAGTATCACGTCGCGATAAAAATCGATCGTCGCAATCCTCCAATCAACTGCCAATGGAAACTGAAGACCAAATTCCTCTTCCATTCGAATGGATGCACTAAGATCTAGCCTGCGCTGATAAACATTCCACGGTGCCTCCAATGCCACAAAGGAATTGTATTTGTGGCCTGCTAATTCAACAATTCCATGGTGCTTGTAATCAATTCGAATGAATTGCTCTATGCCGAGAGAGGGAATCGCATTCTGGACACTCTTGGCTTGATCAATGGTGACAGGGCGCTGGGTAAGCGCAAGCGCGTCTCGCAGGATTTCGAAATTATGTACTTGACGGTTTTCAATCTTGTGTTGACCAAGCTCCAGTTCGTGGTAAAAAAGAAATTCAACGTTGTGCGATCTTTTCTGCGCCAACAGTAGTTTGTCCAAATCTTCTTGTAGAAATAGGCCTGTGAGGCCTTCCACCAGAAGGTGAATCGTCTCCACGAGGTTTCGCAGGTTCTTGACGTGGATTGTTATTTGGATCACTTCATCATCGATATTAATGGTGAACTCACGACCCGGCAGATTGTAGTTAACAACAAACCAACCTACCCGTCCCCCGCGCCCGGTTGCCCTTTGATGAGAGTTAATTGCAACCGCGATTTCTGGATCCGTGAAGTTAAGGCTACCGGTTGGCAATTGCTGCTTTCGCATATAGTCAAAGATTTGTCTGAACAAAAGGTTCGAATACTCTGTCTTTACATCATTGGGAATTGGCCAACGTGTCATCCAGATGGAGAATGTTGTTCGGACTCTCAAGTTCTCATCCAATGTTGGAGAAATGTCAAAGAAACTCGTCCAAGGTTCCATCGTTCACCTCGCACGTCTTTCGACCGACGTTTTATGAAACAGCCGACGGGACACTCTTAGATCGCTCAAAGCATACCCTACTTCTTCTGCCGGGAAATAATGTAAAGTGCTCCAATTGCCCCGGCCACTAGCGCTAGGCCAATTCCAAGTCCGTAGCCCCTCAAGAAATCCATAATGGTCTGGTTGGAACTTGTGGACAGCACCACGCCGAGTGCAGCTACAGTGATGGCGCCCGCGCCCACAAGCCATCTGTTCTGAAGAGAATTTGCCTCTTCCCTGAGGACGGACCGCACTGTCTCAGGTGTGTCACCTTGTCGCTCTCGAATGACGTTTATATCGGTTGTCATTCTTCCAATGGCATCGTGAATTTCCGAGTATTCTTCGGAAACCGACTTCAGTTGCTGGTCAATCACTTTGAGCCGCTGACCCAGAAGGTGCCATGGATACCCGGAACGAATGAGATTCTCCAAGAGGTCTTCAGGGCCACCTTTGAGGTGTGCATCCTCCCATTCCGTATCCTTCATCCCAACGGGGGCGCCAACTCTTCGGGAACGGACGTAGCCTGTCTGAGACTGGTAGTCCCCCATGTAGACTTTGTCAGGGCTCTCGCCCTTTTCCAGTCGAAAGATTGTTAGTCGAAAAAGTCGCTCACCCAACACGAACCGGCGTTCTTCGCTTGAAGTGTTGGTAATCGTCCAATTGATCGTGCCGTGGTAGCCGGCATCCACGTGCGTGGAGGGTGCCACTATCCCTTCGCGCGAGAGATCCGTGGTAGGGCTGAGGATACCGTGCAAATCGCAGTCCGGAAAGTGTGTGTGGACAGTTTCCCGGCGAAAATCCAAAGTCTCCAAGGCCGTGACGCCCACAGAGTGACCGGGATGGACTTTCAGCCCCTTCTTTTTCTTTCCCAGCTCGAATTCCTTGCTCGTGTTCAAGAACTCGCCGTGCGCCCCCAAGCGTAAGACGTAGGAATTTGGACGGATCGACTCTGTATCTCCGCCAACGATGACGCTGCCGAGAAGTTCCTTGATCTCCCTGTCGCTCAACATGTGAGCCATTGCGCAACACCCCATGCGATATCATCACAACCAGCATATCACCTACCTTACTATTTTTCAAAAGTGCGGTATTGGACGTTGGTTGCGAAGAGTGGGGGCAGGTTCGCCAAAGTTGTCTTCGAACGAGAATTGAGACGTCAATTCTGGGGCGCTGTGCCTTGGCGGAGGACAGTCATCACCTCGCGTCCTTCGCGACGTCACCGGCCAGTTCCGTGGCGGCGGCGAGGATGGTTTCTCCGAGTTTGGGACCGTAGAAGGAGGCGGTGACTTCGTAGCCGCTCTGGTGGTACTCGTCTTCGGTGAGGATATAGCCGATGAGGTCGTTGGTGAGGGCGGCGATCATGGGGTATTGGATGCCGGCATTGCGCAGGGCCTGCTTGACCGGCAGGCCGATGGCCGTAATGGGCTCGCCGGGGAAAGTCACCATAGCGAAATCATTGATGCGCAACGCGTAAAGCGGTCCCTGGTTCGGGAACATCGTGGCCAGGAGTTGATCAAGTTGTTCTGGCGTGACGTGATACTCGTCGCCGGCGATCTTCAGAAAATCGGGCGCGCCTTGCTTCTCCGGCAGGTCGACCCAACGCATTAGCACGTCAAACTCCGAAACAGGTCGCGTGCTGATGGCCTGCGCCAGGTGCGTGGCGATATTGCCGATGTGCCGTCCGTAATTCTCCCACATCTCGATGCGGCTGCCGCCCTGGCCTTTCGCGGGCGCAACGTCGCCTTCGGGGCCGTTGGTGTACATGCAGGTGGCGCCCGGCCCGAGCAGTTCCTCGACCGTACGCTGCATGGCCCCGGCCCATTCGGCGGAGATCTGCATCGTCTCGGGCACGGCGAAAGTGCCATGGGCGGTGTAATTGACCAGGACGATGTAGGGCTTGCCGTCTTCGGTATCGAAGCGAACGGCGGTCATGTCTTCATCGGTAGGGGCGCCATCGTGGCGGCGGTTGCGGTTATAGCCGGGCAGGGTGACGGCGCCCGCGCCCACGGTGACCGGCCGGAGCGCGGCTTGGGCCTCGCGCAACGCTTGGGCCACGCGGTCCGAAGCGAAATCCAGGATGTCCTGGTTGAAAATGCCGATGTGCGGGTTGTTCGCCACGTTGCGCGGGTCCATCGACATGCCTTCCAGCCCCGCGTGCGTGTGGCTGGCCACCATCATGACGTTTTCGTAGTTCAGACCCGGAATCGACGCCTTCTTCAATGACTCTTCGACGAGCGCCTTCGGCAGGTGGCACACGTCCAGCGTCACGAGGGCCGCAATCTTGCCCTCGAAATCGAAAAGCGCCGCCTTGGCATAAAGGGTGTCGTGAATCCCCTCCGCGGGTTTTCCGGCGCGCTCACCATAACCGCCCAGTTGCGTCGGGATTCCTGCTTCGAGCGGCGTAATGCTCGCCCGCGCGACCCCTGCTTTCAATGCCGCGTTCGCGGGAACCGCCGCCAGCCAGCCCACAAGCATCAAGGAAACCGTTAGTGCCGCCATGCCTCGCATAATGTCCTCTCCGGTTGATGGTGAAGGTAGAAAGCGCATTGACCCGCCTAGTATGGTCTACTCACGCCGGAAAAGACCACGCGGCCGAAGAATAAGTTTCCATAGCGCAAAGGGAAGCCCGTTCCGTCGCCTTGTAGCTACTCAGGAGATATCGCTCATGCTGACCGTTGGTTTTGCCACCCGGTGCATAACCCCCGCACTGGGCGCCTTCATTCCGGGACTCTTCGAGCAGCGCCGCGCAACCAGCGTCGCGGACGACTTGTGGGTGCGGGCCGTGGTGATTGGCACGCGCGGCTGCAAAGTTGCGTTGGTGCAGGCGGACACGATAGCCCTACCAGAACCGGTCGTGGCGGCGGCCCGCCAGCAGATTCAACGAAGCGCGGACATCCCGGAAGAGCACTGCATGCTTGCCGCCACACACACCCATTCGGGCGGTCCAATCGGAACCCTCTTCACATCGCCGGAGGACGCGGACTATCAGAAAACCGTGGCGCGCGCCATGGCGGAAGCAGTGATTGAAGCGGACAAGCGGCGGCGTCCCTGTCTCCTGAGTACCGCCGTCACGTCCGCGCCGGGCGTGGCGTTTAATCGGCGCTTCTACATGAAAGACGGCAGCCAGGTGACGCATCCCGGCAAAATGAATCCAAATATTGACAGGGTCGCCGGGCCGGCCGATCCGACGCTAACCACTATCGGCTTCCGATGCGCGAAGACCCTGCAGCCGCTTGGGGCCATCGTGAATTTTGGGTGCCATGCCACGCACATGAACGGCGTGGCATTCTCGGCGGATTATCCGTACTGGGTGGTCAAGTCGTTGCAGGCAGCCTACGGCGCGGATTTCGGCGTCGTCTTTCTGAATGCGCCGTCCGGCGACGTGACGCAGGTGGACAACCTGAGTCCGCGCCCAATGGAATTTGGGCCGTATTGGTGCGAGCGCACCGGCCGCGCCGTGGGCGCCGCCGCGCTGCTTGGGCTGTCCACCATGGATTTCAGGCCCCGCGCGGGGCTGGATGTGGCCCAATCGTTTATTCCTGTAAGAATGCGCCGGCCAACCGCGGACGCGATTAAGCGCGCACGGGGACCAGGGCGTCAAGCCGCCCCGGGCGCTCAAGACGTGGAAGCGCTATACGCCGCGGAGGCGCTAGCGGTGGAGCAACTGATCGGGGAGTTGGGGGGAAGGGACGAAAAGGACGAAAAGGACGGAAAGGACAGAGACAGCGTTGGAGGACTCTCTGTCGAGGTGCAGCTTATCCGAATAGCGGACACCTTGTTTTGGTCCGTGCCTGGGGAGTTGTTCCAGAAGTTTGCACTGGAGGTGCGCGCGCGGTCGTACTTCCCCAAGACGGCCGGCGTGACGCTGGCCAACGGCTACTATGGCTATATTTGCACGCCGGAAGCGTTCGCCGGAGGCGGGTATGAGGTGCGCCTGGCGCGCAGCAGCTTCTTGGCACCGGACACGGGCGACCGCATTGTGGCAACGGCCACGGGTCTGGCAAAGCATCTTTATGATAGCGCAAAGCGCGAATTACGTACCCAAAAAGAGACGTTTACGTGGCCCAGCGCCGAAGACACCGCCCTGGATGGAATCAAGGCGCTGGAAGAGCGGCGTCAGGGGAGGGGTTTTTCCGCTTCGTAGAGCACGGTGTACAGCAGGTCGCCCGAGCCGGAACGAGCGCCGCTTTCATGGCTGAGCGAGGGCTTGATATCGACGACTTTCACCCGCTGTTGGAGAATCCACTGGTTGATGGTATTGTCCAATTCGAGCGTTTTGTCTTCGTAACCCTTGAACGTGCGAATAAACACCATGGAGATCCCTTCCCTTGGTCGATCTTCCCACACCACGCGCCAGAGAAACCCGCCCGGCCCTTACTATATCAGGAGGGAAGGCCCATGCATCAAGCCTGATGTCCCACGTTCATGAGGTGCGGTTGCGCCGTCCCGCCTGCAGACAGACGAAGGCGAGCCCCGCAAGGAAGAGGTTGCCGAACGCGCCCTTGATGCCCAAAGACCGTAGCGTGCGCCGGCAATTGAAGAGGCCGCCATCGTCCACCTCCAGGACGGCCTCAAGTTCTGCCTGCGCCAACAAGCCATCGTTGCTGGTATCAATCTGGTCGAACTGCGCCTGTGTCAGTGCCGGGACTTGCGCCCGCGCTTCCGTAAAGGACAGACGGCCGTCGTCGTCCGTGTCCGCCGCCGAGAAGCTGTCCGTCAAGTCTTGCGCGGCGGCCCGGAGCGTAATCTCCCCTGCACCAGCCAAATAAAATGTCGCGGCGGTGATGTCTCCAGCCACCACGGTCACTTCCCTGTTTTCTGCTACATAGCCGTCCGCGGCGACCTCTATCGTGTACGCGGCCGGATCGAGCGTGGCGAAGAAGTGCAGTCCGCTGGTGGTATCGTACTCGCCGTCAATCGCGCCGGTACTGGCGGCGGGATGTGCACTGCCCGGAATGGGCGTCTCGGTCGCGGCATCGAGCACAGCCACGACGAGTGTGCCTGGAAGGATAGATTTACCGAGGAACGGTTCAAAGTCGACGGGGCCGATGTCGTCTGCAATCCGGCCGGCAATTTGTTCGCGCTGGTAGAGACCCCAGTCATTGAATTCCGCGCGCGTTTCGGCCGGGTTGTTGTTGCGCACGAACGTGTCTTCAACGGAGCCAAACTGGTTGAAGCCACTGGTTTCGAGTTGGCCGGCATCGCCCAGGAGCGGCGTCTCGCCCACCTGTTTCCCGACGGGGCGCCGGATCGAGATGGCGTCCTCGAAGATGTCGTCAAAGGTGTTGCGCGTGATATTGACGCCGCTGTCCGAGGCCCAGACGCCATAGTTCAGACGCCGGATGGTGCAGTTGCGCACGACGGAGGCGCTGGAGCCGGGGCCGGTGATAAAGACACCGAGCGCATTGGGGCTGAAGGTGCCATCGAGGACAGCATCCTCGACTTCGATGATGACATTCGTGACGCGCAGCAGTTCCGCGGTGGCGGAAACGGCCGCGGGGAGGGTGACGGTGCAGTTGCGCAGAGCGGTATCCGACGCGGCGGTCATAACGACGTGTTCGGATTCGCCAGCGTTGAAAAAACGAATGATGGATGCCGCGGGATCGCCCGCCGCATCGCCCACGAGTGAAGTGTGCGGCGCGAAGGCCACCTTTTCTTCGTAGATGCCGGCTGCGACGTGGACGGTGACGCGGTGGGCGGCAGTGGCGAAGCGGGCCACTTGGAGCATGGCAAAGCCGATGGTGCGCCACGGGGCGGCTTGCGAACCGCCGGCAGGATCATCGGTTCCGGTTGTGGCGACATAGACGTCGCCGGGAGGATCGGCGTCATTTTGCGGATCGGAACCCGCATTAAACTCTTCAAGATTGGTGAGGCCGTCTTCGTCGGGATCATCGCCTGCGGAAGGCGTGTTTATGTCGAGGTCATGGGCGAGCTCCCAACTGTCGGGCAGTCCATCGTGGTCAGAGTCGGCATCGCTAGGATTGACGCCGATGAAATCGGCGCTGTTCGCGCCAGGGTCGACGTGGTTACCGATAAGATCGGTTGGTGAAGCCGTGGCGACGTAGACGGTGTAGTGGCCACCGTTCGTCATCGGGTTGACCGTGATATTGATCGTCGTGGGGTTGCCACGGACCACCTGAGTGGCGACGAGATTCACACCCGAGCCATCAAACGCATAGAAAGCAGGGTTCTGCAGGTCGAGGTTGAATGCCATGTCTTCGCTGAAGACGACCTGGACCTGTGTAGCGCCCAAGGCCGTGGCCGAAACGACGCGGGGCCAAGTGGCATCGAGCGTGATCGTAATGGAATCGGTGGGCGATTCCGCGCCGGAATCGTCCAGCGCCTGGACCGTGAACGTCTGCGCCCCCTCGACGAGCGTCGTGCTCAAGGACCATGTGGTGGCGTGGGGCGTATGGACGACGCCAGCCGCGGAGCCGTTGACGCGGATTTCAACAGCATACTCGTCGCAGGTGCCTTCAAGAACGAGTGCCGGCTGATTGGTCAGGAAATTCACACCAGGCCCATTGCCGCCGTCAGTAGTGATGACGGGCGCGGTGATGCCGATGTCGCCGCAGTTGAAATCGCGGGTGACCGTGACGCCACGGCCTTCGAGGAGCGGGATGTCCGTGCAAAGGGCGCGAGGGCCCAGCGGGTTGGCATCCAATTCTACTCGATCACCCGCGCCGAGACCCGGATTGGCGATCAGGGAAGTAATCGTGAAGATCTGGTTGGTGGTGAGGCCCACGTAATTGAGCTGGGTCAATGCGGCGAGGGGCGCAAGGTCGCTGATTTGATTAACGTGCGCCTGGAGTTCCACGAGGTTGTACAGGCCCGCGGCGGCCTGAAGGTTGTCCAGCAAGTTCTGCGAGAGATCCAGGTTGGTGAGGGTGGCGAGGTCCGCAATCGAGGTGACCGAAACGAGCTCGTTTTCCGAGACGTTGAGCCAGGTCAATTGCGTCATGTTTTCGACAAAAGCGATGTCCGTCAGGCCATTCGAGGCCGCCGAAAAGTTGGTCAAGTTGACCAGGGACCCAAGCGGACTGAGGTCGGCGATCCCGATCCCAGA
>JACPGD010000186.1 GCA_016182645.1 Candidatus Hydrogenedentota bacterium
CAAAATTGATGCTGTTCGGCCCTTCCATCGTATTGGAGGCCAGGATCAATTCGCGCAACGAAATCTTGCCGTCCGGCCCGGGGAACGTGACCGCGTGCGCGAAGTCCTGCGTGTCCCCGTCGGCCGTGTCAATCAGGGTATTCACCGCGGCGGAGGTCAGGTTTCCCGCCACAACGGTGACGCGCGCTGCCAGAGAGGGTGTCGCCCCCACGGCGTTGCTGATGACGCAGCGGTAGAACCCGCGGTCTTCCAGCGTCGAACCGGTATTCAGCAACAGCGTGCTTTGCACGCCGCTGAAGCGGCCGCCGAAGGGAATGTCGCTAAACGCCGCGCCATCGGGGGAGAATTGCCACTGGTAATTCAGCGTCGGCGTGCCCTCCCCGGCCGCGGAAAGATTAAACGTATCGCCTTCCACCACCAGTACGTCGACGGGGTCCTGCGTCACACTCGGCGCGATGATGAACAGCGGTTCGCTGAACTCCGACGTGTTCCCCGTCGTACTCGTCGCCGTCGCGGTCAGGTTGCGCCCGCTGAACGGCAACAGATCAACCCCCGTAATGGTCCAGTTGCCCAATTCATTCGCTGTCACCGACGCCACGAAGTCCTTCCCCTCGTCCTCACTGTCGGAAAACACTTCGATCTGGGCAAAACCCTCCGAAGTCCCCCGCAATGGCCCAATACCCGTGATCGCGGGCGCCGGGAAATTATCGTTGCCATTGAAACTGTGGATGATGCCCTCTTCGATGTTGGCGTAAATACTATTCCTGCGACTCTGGTTGCGCTCGGTGTCCGTACCGCTGATCTGTACGCCGCTCATCAAATTGCCGGTGACAATATTCGCGGCGCCTTCGCTTGTCCCGCCAACCATGTTGTCGGTCGCGCCCTCAATGACGGCGACACCGAAATTCTCGTTTCCGGCCAGGACTCCCTGTTCGTCGATTCCGACGAGGTTTCCCGCGATCGTGTTTCCAACAGAACCCGCGTTGGCGATGCGTACCCCATCACGCCCGTTGCTCAGCAGCACGTTTCGAGTATACATCGACGTGCCGCCGATCAGGTTGTTGGTGGTGCCGCGCAGTAGGAACACACCCATGATGCTGTTGTCCCGGATATAGTTATTCTGGACCACGTTGTCCGAGGTGGGCAGCGAATTTGACCCATAAATGACAATGCCGTCGTTGGTGTTTCCTCGGAGGTAATTACGGGCACCAGGCTCAGGACCACCCACCAGAGTACCCTGAGATCCTTCCGCGAGGGCTATGCCTGAGAAGCCATTGCCGTAGTAACTGCCATTGGGCAGGCTTCCCACCTGGTTGCCTTGAATGACCGTGCCTACAGTGAGCGCATTGCCCCCGCCGCCTATCAATATGCCGCGGCTGCCGCTGCCGCACACGATATTGCCGGCCCCCTCTTCAATCCCGCCAAGGAGAGTGCCGCTCGCGCCGAATACCCAGATGCCCAAGCCGTTTGCAACTGAGACATGGTAATAGCAGACGGAGCAGTCATCGTCACAACCTCGGGTGAAACATCCTTGCGGCAATCTGTCGCCCAACTTGTCGAGTCCCACCCAGTTTCCCTGAATCTGGTTCCCGATCGTTCCGATATCAGTGACGAGGATTCCTACCGAACTATCGGAGATGATGTTCTTCTCGCCAAGTCCTGCCCCACCAATGCGGTTGTTTGAAGCGCCCGAATCTATCAACACGCCTGTAATTACATTGCCCGCATCTGCGAAGGTGGGTTCTCCAAAGGGCGGGCCGCAGTCTTCCGGTGATTCGCAGCCTCCTTCCCTATAATCCGACTCAAGAAGTCCGATGACGTTGCCCTGCACCACATTATCGTTGGTGCCGAAACCGCTCAAGACCACGCCATTGCCGTAAGCAACATCGTTTTCAATGGTGCCGTTGGCGGAAATGTGATTGCCCTCTCTGTCGCCCGGCCCTCCGATAAAATTGCCGCTGGCGCCGTCCGCAATGAGGATGCCGTTCATCTTATTGGGCAACACTCCAAAAAGCAGGGGGCGAGGAAGGTCGCCCAAGTGCAAAGGAAACGTCCCAATGCAGGGGATTTCCTCGAGCCGCAGCCCAATGGCATTGTAGAATATCTTATTCTCCGTGGTGCCCGCGCCCTCGATGAGAATACCGTTACTTTGAGCGTTATTCCCCGACCCGTTTCCGGAGATCACACAATCATAGACGAGTGAGTCCACCGCTCCGCTGCGGATCCGAATGCCATTTTGGACGTTGCCAAGATTTTCCGCTTCAAGATCGGTGCCTATAGCGCAGGCGTGAATCTCGTTGCCTACAGCGTGCGCCCCTTCGGGGTCGCTTTCGCTCGCTACGTTCTCAATGACAATCCCGTCTCCGGGAAATCGGATAATGACCAAGTTAAAGAGGTAATTGCCCGAGCTGCGCAGGATTAGGCCAGGCGTTTCACCGACCTGCGGCAGTTTTTCCCCGTCCAATTGCACGCAAGCGTCTGAGCCGATAATGGTGATGCCACCAGTGGCATCGTCCAGCGGGGGTAATGGAGAAAACGGTTTGATGAATTTGGGCTCGATGTCAAGAGGCTCAATCCCTCCGCAATTGGTGTCACGTTCCTGGCATTGGCCACCTACGATGATAGTGTCCGGCCCCTCGTGGGCACGCGCTTCTTCAAGGCACGTACGGAACGACGCGATTCCAGAGCCTGGAAGTGTTTCCGCGACCCCGTCGCCGGGGTTCGCATCGCCGAAGTCATTGGGCGAATCATCGCTGACGTAGTACTGATTCACGAAGAACGTGGCGGCGAATGATTGGCCGCAAACGAAGAGCGCAACTAACGCCAGGAAGAGAACCCCCAAGCAGCGGCTTCGTCCGGAGGGACAAGAGAACGGCATTCCAGTCTTCCTTTGTGTGCAGCCCATGTGCCGGCTTCGATTCACGATTCCCCCTTGCCGGAGGCGTGTGCGTCACCGGTGCTGGCGTCTGCCTCGACTACTCCCAACTCTGCACAAGAGACCCGTTAACGGCAGCTTAAAGAGTACACGAGAACGGCGCGCGTGGCAAGCTTCTGTTAACAAGGGAAATGAAAGTCGCAAAGACCAAGAAAACTGCGGTTTTCCAGAATTACGGAGGAAGGCGGCCACGGGGAGGTCCTTCGCGAATTGTTCTTGAAATCTGTCGGACAGGTCAGACCTGTCTGACCAGTTTGACCCGTCGGACAGATTCACTGTCTGACCCAGCAGTTGCTGGCACGGTGTCGATTACATCATCGGATGCGTCACAATTTCAATGCGATCACGGGCGGTCCGAGCGGCGTGGAGGGCTTCGGCGCGGGTCGGACCGCAGGCGATGACGTGGCCGATGCGGTCGCGCGCGACATCGTCGGTGATATGGCCCAGCGTGTCCCCGGCTTCGGCCGTGATGACGACCGCCTGCACGCCCTGGAGGAAGAGCGCCTCGCGCGTATGGCGGACGGTTTCGACGACGCCGGAGCGCGCGGGGATCCAGCAAGCGGCGGCGCCCATTTCGCGGCTGGGGCTGAGTTGCGGCGGCTGGCCCACCCCCACGCGCAGCGCCTCCGCCAACAGGTTCACGCCCAGCCCCAGCTCAACAAGCCGGTTCATGACGGGGTGCGCGCAGGCGGGCAGGACAACATCGGTGAGGACGGGGCCTTCGAGCGACAGAACAATTTCTATTTCCACCAGGCCGTGGCCGGGCGGCAGCAGCGCGGCGGTCTTCTTGGCCAGGTTGAGGGCCGCCATGTAGTCATGGCCGCCCAGTCCGCTGGGCAGGGACCAGGTCATGGGCACGCGAAAGGTGCCGGGGGCAGGCTCTTCGCCGAGGATATCGACGGCGATGAAATCACGCTTGTGCTTGAACCCGACGACGCGGCAGGTCGTGCCCTGGACCGGCCGCTGCAGGGCCACCAGTGTGCCGGGGAGCCGCTTCTTCACCATTTCCACGGCCATATCGAGATCGGCCTCGTACTCGACGAGCCGAAAAACCGAGCGGGTCATCTGGCTGGCGCCGCGCACCCAGACCGGGAGGCCCAAGCGCTCCAACCCCGCCCGCAGGGATTCCTGGCCGGTGACCAGGTGACAAGACGCGACGAGCGCGCCATTCTCCTCGAGGGCGCGGGCAACCTCGAAGAAAGCATCCGCGCAGCCCATGGCGTCCAGACGCGGCAGGTTCAAGTGCGCGGCCACGTCCAGCACCGCCGGCCAGACGCTGGGCGAATCGGTCCAAAGTCCCTGCACGGCGTTCCGCTTCGCGGCGGCAATCAGGGCCTCTTCATCGATGGGCGCGGCCCCAGCCTGCCCGCGCCCGTGCAACCAGGAAAACGGTACGGCCTCGACGCGCGCGAGCTGGCACGCCCGCATCAGTTCCAGGGCTTCGCCCACTGGTTGTATCAACAAGATTCGCTTGGACATGGATTTTCCCGACTTGAAAATACTGAACACGTGCCCCCGGTCCAGGGAGGGACTAATTATGCACCCACCCCGCCCGCATCACGCAACTGCGCGCGCTCCGCTTGGGCTAAAGCCTGTACAATTCGCCGTATTTGCGCTGAAGGTACCGCAGGAACGGCTGCGCGGACGGCGCGCCCCCCGTGATGGACCCGATCAGTTCCACCGCGGTCTTGCGGCGCCCGCATTCGTGGATGTGCGAGCGCAGCCATGCGAGCAAACCGGAGAACTCGCCCCGGCGAATCTGCTCCCAGAGATCCGGCAGGTCGCGCAGGATGACCTCGAAGAATTGGGCCGCGTAGAGGTTTCCAAGGGCGTAGGTGGGGAAGTAACCCATGCTGGCGTGGGACCAGTGGATGTCCTGGAGGCAGCCCTGAGCGTCGTTGGGCGCCTCCAGCCCCAGATATTGTTTCATCTTCGCATTCCAGGCCGCCGGCACGTCGACCACGGCCAGATCCCCCTCGATCAGGGCGCGCTCCAGTTCGTAGCGAAGAATGATGTGGAGGTTGTAGGTGCACTCATCTGCTTCGACGCGAATGAGCGAGGGCGCCACCTGATTGACCGCTTGGTAGACCTGGCGCGGCGTGATGCCCTCGAGTTTTCCAGCATGCGCCGCTTGCAGCCGCGGCGTGTAGTGTTCCCAAAAGGCCTGGCTGCGCCCGATCATGTTCTCCCACATGCGCGATTGGGATTCATGGATGCCCAGCGAGATACCCTGGGCCAGCGGCGTGCGCCGGTCCTTTTCGAGGAACCCCTGCTCGTACAGCGCGTGGCCGCCTTCATGTACCGAACCGGTGAGCGCGGAGAAAAGTTCGCGAGGATTGAGCCGCGTGGTGACGCGCACGTCGTAGATGTCGAAGTTCGCCGTAAAGGGGTGTACCGACCGGTCCTGGCGCCCCGCATCGAAGTCGTAGCCGATATCGCGCAGCACGTCGAGGGTCAGCGCCCATTGCGCGTCCACGTCCCAGTCGCCTTCCGTCCAGGCGGTGTCCGGCTGGGGCGCCTGCATGATCTGCGCCACCAACGCGCTCTGCGCCTCGCGCAATTCCCCGAAGACCTGGTCCAACTGCTCCGTGGTCATCCCGCGCTCATACTCTTCGAGCAGGGCGTTGTACGGCGACCCTTCATACCCGAAATACTCAGCCTTCTGGCGCAGCAATCCGAGCAGTGTTTCGAGGTGGGGCTTGAACGTGTTGAAGTCGCTCGCCTTCCGCGCGCGCACCCAGGCTTCATAGGCCTTGCTCTGTTCCTCGGCCAACGTTTCGACGAAACGCTCCGGTAGTTTCGTCGCGCGCTCGTAGTCATAGAGCGTTTCCGAAACCAGTTTGGCATCGTCCGGCGTCAGGCTGNACGCTCCGGTAGTTTCGTCGCGCGCTCGTAGTCATAGAGCGTTTCCGAAACCAGTTTGGCATCGTCCGGCGTCAGGCTGTCAGCCCGCTCCTGCAAGCGGTGAAGCAATGCGCCCAAGGCCGGATCGGTGAACAGGCGATGTCCAATGGCCGTCAGCGTGGCCAATTGCCGCCCACGCCCGGGACCCGCCTTCGGCGGCATGTACACCTCCTGGTCCCAATGCAATAACGCCACCGCGTTGTGCACGTCCGACACTTCACCAATTTTTTCACGCAGTAAATCAATAGTCACGAATGACTCCTCGGAGCTAAGCTAGAAATGAATCGCCGATCGCACGCCAACTCGTCCGGCCTGTCTGACTCGTCCGATCCGTCCGATCCGACCGATCCGTCCGATGCCCTACACAGACTCCAAATACGCATTCTTAATCTTCTTCAACCACCGGGTTTGATCCAGCTCCCAATACTCATTGCTGAAAATCTCGACTTCAATATCTCCCTGGAACCCGGTCTTCTCGACCCAGCCACGGATTTCGCGGAGGTTGATGCACGGATTTCGCGGAGGTTGATGCAGCCCTCGCCCATCAGCCCGCGGTCGTTGAGCAAATCGCGCGTGGGGCAGCGCCAGTCGCAAACATGAAACGCGAGAATAGTGTCGCCCGCGCGGTCAATCTCCGCTCTCAAGAACGGGTCCCACCAGACGTGATAGACGTCCACGGCGACCCCCACCCAATCGTGGCGCAACGCGCCCACCATGTTGTTCGCCTGTTCGAGCGTGTTCACCGCCAAGCGATCGCCCGCGTACATGGGGTGCAGCGGCTCGATGGCCAGCTTCACCTTCGCCTCGCGCGCATGGGGCAGCACCGCATCGATGCCATCCAGAATCTGCTGGCGGGCCTCCGGCAGCGGGACCTCCGGCAACGCGCCACAGACCAGAATGACGAGCGGCGCGCCGATGCCGGCGGCCTCGTCGATGACACGCCGGTTTTCGTTGCGCGCCTCTTCACGGGCGCGCCCGCTTGTGGCGCAGAAGAAGCCGCCGCGACACAGGCTGGTGACGCGCAGACCCGAATCCGCAAGCATTTTGCCCGCTTCCTTGACGCCGTACGGCTCAAGGTGCTGGCGCCACACCGTGATAGCCGGGATCGCCGCCTGCTGATAGGCCGCGATGGCCTGGGCGAGCGTCAGCGGCTTCGTCGTCATGGTGTGGACGCACAGCCGGGAGAAGTCTTGAAGTTTGTTCGTCACGGCTAGGTCTCCTGGGGCGGGAACGGGGCAGGATGCCCCGGCTACGGGGGGCCGGCCAGGGCCGCGCTGCCGCGCCTGGCCAGCACTATACCGAAGAGGACGATGGCGCCGCCAAGAAACTGTTCGGCGCCGACCGCTTCACGCAGCACCAGCCAGGCCACGCCGGCGGCAATGACCGGCTGTACCAGCAGGGCCACGGATGAAAACGACGCCGGCAGGTGCGCCAGGGCGTAGGCTATCGCGCCCTGACCGCTGACGTGCCCGATCAGCGCCATGGCCAGGAGCACGAGCCAACCCTGCACCAAGGGGGCGGACCAGAAAAGCCGTTCTCGCATCAGTATGGCAATGAGCAGGAGCGCCGGCGTTCCACTCATGCTGCTCCAGAGCATGACCGTGACGGTCGAGTAGCGCGCGCGCAAACGCTTGATGCTGAGCTGGTAGCCGGCGTAGAAGCCGGCCGTAATGAGACCGAAGAGGTCGCCCAGGAACGCGTCCCGGCTCAGGTCGAGACTGTGGCGCATGAGCACGGTCACGCCCAGCAGCGCGATGAACAAGCCACCCAGAAACAGCACGCGGAACCGCTCGCCCAGATAGCGCCAGGCAATCATTGTCACAAACACGGGTGCACAATTGGCCAGAAGCGTCGCATTCGCCACGGAAGTCAACTTCAGCGACCAGTGCCAGAAGGAAAGATCGCCCGCGAAAAACAAACCCGGCAGCACCAGCATCCAGGCCGGCACGTCCCGCGGCCCACTCAAGCCCTCCAGCTTGAGGGTGGGAGCAGCAGGCTGCGCGCGGTGCAGCACATACAACACGGGCCACGCCAGCGCGAGCCGCCAGAATGCCGTCATGACCGGTCCCGTGGGGCTCATCCGCACCAGCACCGGCACCACGCCAATGGCACAGGCGCCGGCAAATAATGCCAGGAGCGCGCCCCGTTCCAGGCGCCGCCGCGCTGCATGCTGCTGCGTCATCGTGTTGGGCAGAAGAACGTCAGGTAGGGCGCGCCGCACTGTATCCGGCGCAAATAGAGCGCGAGTTCCATCGCGTGGTAGTCGCCCCACATCGAAGATTCCCCGTGCGGCACCTGCTTCCCCGGCGGGACATAGTCCCAGCCATTGGGCCGGTGATAGACGGAATGAAGCAAGAGGCCGTGGTGCCCGGGATCTTCGGCCAGGTACGGGGCGCTAAACAGCGTGCGCGCCACGGTCAATCCCGCCTGCACATAGCGCGCACCCCCCGCACCCAGGTAACGCCCCAAGCGGAGCAAGCCTTGCGCGGCGATTGCGGCGGCGGAACTGTCCACCGGCTCATAAGGATTGTCCGACTGTGAGTCAACCTCCTGATAACCCTCCAACTTCGCCAGTCCCGGCGCGTCCGTGTCCCAGAACGGAATCCCGTCGCGATGGGTATGGGCGATGTAGAACTCCGCCGTCGCCTGCGCGGCGCGTTCCATCTCGGCCTGCAACGGGGTATTCAGTGCATCCGGCGCGTTGTTCGCTTCCGGCAATGACGATAAACACTCGAGTTCCTCCGCACAGCCGAGCAATACCCACGCCAGACCGCGCGTCCACGTCGAGAAAGGCGAATAACCCTGCTGCGTGCTGGGACACCGATAGTTGCCGTCGTTGGTGTTGAAGAG
>JACPGD010000187.1 GCA_016182645.1 Candidatus Hydrogenedentota bacterium
CTTCGGGGAGATGTCGGTGTTGAACCAGCGGCCCCGCTCGGCCACGGCCGCGGCACTCACCCCGGTCAGTTTGTTCACCTTGGACGAGCGCCAGATCAACCAGATCCTGCACAAGCACGTGGCGGTCCGAGTGTTGCTCAATGTGATTCACGTGCTGAGTGAGCGGCTGGAGTTCGCGAATACGAAGCTGGCGGATCACGGAGTGAGTTGAAGTGCGAAGAGCACCCTCGGCGACGCCCGCCGTTGATCCTACGCCTGATCGTCGTCCAAAGTCAGCGGGGACGCCGGCGTTGCATGATGGTGCGGCAAGGAGGCAGTGCGGCCGAGCAGCGCGAGGATAACCGCGCCGAGGCCACGGAAAAGCACCCCGAGCGAGAAGAGTTGTCCAATGACAGGCGCGAGGAAGGCCAACTCGGCCAGCAATCCTCCGCACAGCAGCATCTTCCAGCGCGGCATCGGGGTGGCCGCGGCAATGTGGCGGCCAAAGCTTTCGTAGGCGCAGCCGTAACCCAGAACGATCAGCACTATCAGCAGACCCAGCACAAGCAGTCCGAGAAGCCCCAGTACTTTGGTGCTTATCAGCGCAATTCCAATGAACACCATGAGTGTGGCATTCACCAAGCCGGTCAGCACGCACCGGCGTGGGTGCCGCGCGTAGAGGCTGTGCACGCGCTCCGCACGCGACGGCCACAGCGCGTCCGCCCAGATGACGAGCGCGACGCTGCCCGCTTTTCCCCACAGGGTCATGATCAAAAATGGCACGATTGCCAGGACTCTTGCGGGTTCCATGGTATTTCCTCCCCTATTGTTGGTCTACGACAATACGTTGGAGCGAATTGGCTCGCGGCTACGCTCGCCCTCCCGGGTACCGATCAGGATCATGGGGCAGCTTAGCCCCTCAGATGTCTTTTTGTCATCGAATGGGTCTCCCAGAGGTTAAAGAACAGCAGGGCCAGTGCCGCTGCGGTGATGGCCGCCGTGAGCGTGACCGGCGAGACGGGCAGGGGCAAGGCGGCGTTTTGCACCACGCTGTAGGCCGCGGCGGTCTCTTCCAGGATCGCCTCGAAGATCCCCTCCCCAAAAAGGTCCGTCTCGAAAGAGGCGAGAGGATAGTCCGGTGAATCGAAGTGAGTCACTGCTTTCCACAGCGGCCGGGCCCACTGGGCGTAATCGATATTCGGAAATGGAAGCCAGTAGCCCCCGGCGATAGCCGCCAGAACCAGCGCCACCGCCGCGGCCAGAATGTTTCCGGCGGCGCCTGGCCGTGACTGTGGCGTTCTTCCAGCCGGCCATCCCGGATTCAGGTCAAGCGCGAAGGGCCGTCGCGTGCTCGGCGAGTGCTCGACGACGGCGCGAATCACGCTCTGGACAAGTTGTGGCGGCACGTCGGGGCCTTGGGTGAAGGTCTGCGTCAGGGCTTCGAGACGCCGTTGGTAGGCCATGCAGCGCGGGCACGCCGCAAGATGCGCCAAGAGCGGCCCGGGCAGCGTCTCGCCCGCGTCAAAATGTTCCTCGAGTTGCTGTTTGACTTCAGGGCATTGCATGTTCATTCGTCTCGTATCAACCATGCGCGCAACTGGCGGCGGGCGCGGTGCAGCGCCACCTTCGCGGCGCCCTCTGTCGTGCCTAGCACCGCCGCGGCTTCGCGCAAGCTCATGCCTTCCCGGTAGTGCAGATCCACCAGCGCCGCCGCGTGCTCCGGCAATCGGCCCATGGCTTCCGCCAATTGTGCCTGCCGGTCTGCGCGCAATTGGGCGTCTGACGTATCATTTTCCGTGCCGGCGGGAACGAAGTTCTCTTCCCCGTCGAGCGATACCATGGGTCCACGGCGGCCGCGCGCGCGTAGCGCATTACGTCCCGTGTTGGTCGCGATGGCGTAGAGCCAACTGCGGAATTCGCGCGATGCATCGTATTGCTGAATGGCCCGAAACGCCTTCAAGAAACTCTCCTGGGTGAGGTCTTCCGCCTCCTGGCGATGCCCCACGATGCGATACAGGTGCTGGTAAATGCGCGCGGCATACCGTTCCGCCAAGACATCGAAGGCGTGCCCCTCTCCGGTCTGCACCGCGCACGCCAAGGCGGCGTCTCCGGCATCTTCATTCCACCGGACATCTCGCTCAGGGCCTCCTTGAGTCAAGGCAATGGGTTCCTCCCTGCCGGGCCAGCGTGCGCGCACCTCGCCGAGATTTGGCAACACGGACAAACACGGACGAACACGGACGGCGAAGCCGCTGAAAAAAACTTGGACCTAAGCTGGTGCGGTGCGACCTAACCATACACCGGCACCGGGGTCAGTGGGTAATCAGGAAAGACTTGTTCGAGCGTCCGGAGTGGCCCCAGGCGCTGAAGGATCGGCGCGAGGACGTCGCGATAATTGTAGGCCACGGGCACGTCGCCAGGCGCTTCGAGGGCATCTTCCCGCAGGCCGCGCCATTGGTGCAGGACACGTCCTCCCTGCACGCCGCCGCCCAGGGCCATCATGATGCTTCCGCGGCCGTGGTCGGTCCCGAAGGAGGCATTCTCATACACGCGCCGCCCAAATTCGGTCATGACAACGACGGTGGTGTGCTGCATGGTATCACCGAGATCGCGGGCGAACGCCAGCAACCCCCCACCCAACTGGCGAAGGAGCGGGTTCATCAAAGTGGCCGAGGCGAAATGCGCGTCCCAGCCATCGAGGTCCAC
>JACPGD010000188.1 GCA_016182645.1 Candidatus Hydrogenedentota bacterium
AACTCAGAACTCCCCGCCCCAGGTTTCCAATCCGCAATCCGCAATCCACAATCCGCAATCGCCCTCTTCCTCTCCTACCTCCTCGGCGTCACGTTCATGTGGCTCCGGCTCCTCTTCGCCCTCTACGGCGGGCAGCGTCTCCGCCGCCGCGCCCAGAAGATCGACGACGCCACCCTGCTCGACGCCCTCGCGCGGCACGCGCGCGCGCTCGGCCTCCGCGCCGCGCCCGCGCTGGCCTACTGCGAGCGCATCGCGGTGCCCACCGTTGTCGGCGTGCTGCGCCCGCTCATCCTCTTGCCGCTCACGGTGCATACCGGCCTTACGCCACCACAGGTCGAGCTGCTCCTCTGCCACGAACTCGCGCACATCCGCCGCTATGACCACTTGTTCAATCTGCTCCAGTCGATTATCGAGTCCTTCCTTTTCTTCCACCCCGCCGTGCTGCTCGTCTCCCGCCGCATCCGGCTCGAACGCGAGCACTGCTGCGATGACCTTGTCCTCGAGCTTTCCGGCGAGTCGCTGCTCTACGCCGACAGCCTTCTCAAGATGGCGGAAGCCAGCCGCGGCCTCAGCGTCGAAGCGCTGCTCCTTTCCGCCGCCGGCAAACCCAGCCAGCTCTCCCAGCGCATCCACCGCATCCTCAACGTCCCCGCGCCCAGACTTCGCCTCACCCGCAGCGGGCTGCTCGTGCTCCTCCTCTCCGCCGCCCTCGGCGTCTTCGCCGTCGTCCAAGTCTCCGCCGCACCTGGGGAACAGGGACTACAGGGACAAGAGGATGAGCAGGAACTGAAGGGACAGGAGGAACCAGAAACCTCCCAAGACCAAGAGCAAGCCACCGCAGAACAATCTACTCCCCCCGACTCGTCCGATCTGTCTGATCCGTCCGATCCGTCCGATTCGTCCGATCCAGCCGCTTCTTCCATTCCGTCCATACAGTCCATTCCTCCCCCGGCCACACCACAGCTCCAAACGCATGACCCCTTATGGCTCGCCTTCCACGAGCCCGATTGGTGGCTGCGCGTGCTCGCTGTCCAGGAAATCGCCAAGTCCAGCAATAGGGAAGCAGCAGTTTCCTTCCTGACACAAATCCTTAGGTCGGGCAGCCGGCCCGAGGGTCTCGAAATCACTGCGGAACAGGAAGCCAATGAGTACCGCGTGCGCGCCGCCGCCGCCGAAGCACTCGGTCAACTGAAGGCCGAAGAGGCCATCCCGTACCTCGTGGCCAGCCTTCGCGAAGTCACAACCAAATCCAGGTACGGCACTACCGCACTACGTGAAGCATCGTCCATAGCCCTTGCCAAGTTCCCGCCGGAGAAAGTCATGCCCCTTCTCAGGACTGCGCTGAATGATCAGGACAGCGACATGATCTCGGGCGCCTGCATGGCTTTGAGTTATATTGGCACGCCCGAAGCCCTGCAACTCATCGCCGAGAAGTTGGCGGCGAATGGGGAGTCGAGAAAAGACGAAGACTTTGAGGACTGGCTCATTGGCACGATCTCTGAATACCAGCATGTTCCCCCGGGTGCCTGGGCGCAGCCAGCGACGGCCCTTCTGTCTGGACCATCGCCCAAGCGGATGGCCATCGGCGCCATCATCCTCGCGAATACCGGTGTTGCGGATCCGCCGGAAGAAATAGTGCGTCTCGCCGCGAATGAAGCCCCCCTTGCCCGGCGTCTGGCAATCCAGTCGCTTGCGCGGTTCCCATCGCCGCTGGCCGCGGAGACGCTGGTGCAGGTCCTAACGCAAGATCCCGCCCATGAAATCCGCGCTGCCGCCGCGACGGCACTCAAAACGCGTGACTGGCAGCCCGCCACGCCGGAACAGGAAGCGGCCTATATTGTCGCCCTGAATAACTTCGAGGTGGCCAGCACGCTGGACGGGCCGGTCCTGGAACCGCTGAAAATTGCATTCAACTCGACCAGTCGGGATTGGCGCATGCAGGCCGCGGACGCCTTTGGCCGCGCCGCGCCGCCCGAAGCCGCTCTGGCGTTGGCGCCCTTGTTCAAAGATCGAGAAAACGATGTCCGCAGGTATGCGCTGGGCGCCGCGCAGCGGCTGCGGAATCCGGAAATCGCGCCCGACGTCGCCCTGCTCCTGAAAGACGAGGACGGCGACGTTCGGGCCACAGCGACGGAGACGCTGGGCATTCTGGGCAATGCCGCCGCCATCCCCGCGCTCGTCACCGCTACGCACGATCCGCGCATTGCTGACGATGCCGTGGTGGCCATCAACGCCATCGGCGGTGGGGAAGCCCAGGAAGCATTGTTGAAGATCATTGCCGATGCGAGCGTGGATCCCGAACATCGTGTGGAGGCAGCCAACTTCCTCATGGAGAACGCTGACCTGCCGCTTCTCGAACGTATCGAGGCCGTCGTCGGTAAAATCGAGCCCCAGCCGCCGGCACAGCCTGCACCCCCGCGGCCACTCCTTACACGGCCAACCCGTCCTCGCAGTGTGGACGCCCTCAACGTTCAGGACCGGCTTCGCGAAGCGGTCGGCCAGGCGCGCGAACGGCTGAACCCACCCGCGCCAGTTCCCGTTCCGCCCCAACCCCAGGAACCAGCACCGCCTGCACCCGCGCCCGCCCCTGAGCCAGCCTCTCCCCCTTCTGCTGAGCCGCCGGAGAGCACCGAAGCCACGGAACAGGCCCCCGCCGCGGAACCGTCGGATGTTCCGGCCCCCATACCTCCCATCCTTCCCATACCTCCCATCTCCCCCGAAGCCGCCCCCGCCACCCCCCTGGGCGACGTCAACGCGCTCCTGCTCCAGCTCCAGGATACCGACTACTGGCTGCGCAAAGTGGCCGCGCAAAAATTGGGCGAACTGGGCGCGGGACAGGGCGCGCACCCCGAAGCCCAGGCCCCAGTGCCCGTCTTTCAAACGACCATGGCCCTCACCACCGCGCTCAAAGATGAAAAGAGAGAAGTCCGCGCGGCTGCCGCGCACGCCCTGGGCCAAATCGCCGACCCGCGCGCCATCAAGCACCTCGTCGCTGCCCTCAAGGATGATTACAGAGAGGTCCAAGAAATCGTGGCCAAAGCACTGGCTGTTTTCGGCCCCGAGCAAACCATGGACTTGCTAAAACTTGCCGCGTCCGACAACGACCACAACATGCGGCGCGGGACCGTCCTTGCCCTGCGCGAATTGGCCACGCCCGAAGCAGTCGAACTCAGCGTCTCCCTCCTCGAAGGGGCCGTCGGTGAACTGTATCGCGAAATAGAAGAAACCTTGCCGCAACTGCCACCCGAGCTCGTGTTCCCACCACTCACCGCCGCGCTTCAGAGCAGCTCCGTGGATCTCGTCACTGGCTCCGCGAAAGTCCTTGCCAAAATAGGGACCGAAGAAGCCCGCCTAGCGCTGGTCGAAGTCGCGCAGAACCCGGACGCCACTGGCCGCCACGCCGCAGTCTCCGCTTTAACCGAATTCAAAGATGAGGCCTCCACCCAAGTCCTCACGGCGCTCCTCAACAGCCCCGACCTCTATGTCCGGCGCCCCTCCGCCCTGGAACTCAAGGACCGCTACTACCGTCCCGAAACCCCAGAAGCCCAGGCCCGTTACCTGGTCGCGTTGAGCGCTTGGGACGATGTTCAGCGACTTGGCGCCGCTGCCGTGGAACCGTTGCTGCAAGTCGCTCTTGCCAGTCAGACCCAGCCCGAAGCACCAACCTGGAACCGACAAGACCCCGGCCAGCCGCAGGGCCGGGAGACTCTGGAGCAGCGGACAGTGAATGCCGCGCTCGGCGCCCTCGGACAATTGAAAGATCCGAAGACGGTCGAGCCGCTGTTGAAACTTCTAAAATCAGAAGAACCCTGGAGACGCCGCGCCGCCGCCGATGCCCTTGGCGCTATTGCTGACGCGCGCGCCGTGCCTGCATTCCTCGAACTGCTGAACGACCCCGAACGTGACGTCCGCCGTGGCATCACTTACGCCCTGGCGGCCATGAATCCCCCCGAGGCAAGTCCGGCCCTGCAACAGTTGCTCACCGACCCGGATCCTGGTGTCCGCGCCGGTGCCGCCTGGGCACTCGGCCATATCCAGGCCGAGGCCGCCATTCCCAACCTGATCGTGGCCTTCAGCGACATCAACGACGACGTGCGAGGCGAAGCCCAGAAAGCCCTCCAGGAAATCGGCCTCCCCGCATTGCGTGCGCTCGACCAGCAATTCGCACAGCTCCCCCAGGATGCTCGAATCTATGGCATCAATACCTTCGTCGACCGCCTCCCCGACGCCCTCACGCTCTGCCTCATCGCCCTTGACGATCCCTCGCAGGAGGTTAACAACACCGTCATCAGCAATCTGCACAGCCTCGCCACAAGCACCCCGCGCCGCGACCGCAGGCGGGACAGTCCGTCATCTCCTCCGGTTGGTCCCAACCTGCTAGAGGCTCCTCCCGAACGGCGGCAGGAAGTCCTCGACGCCATGAAGAAGTACCTCCAGCGCGCCGACCGCGACCCACAATGGCAGACCTTCGTCGCGAAGGTCCTGGTAACTGAACCCACCCCTGACGCCGCCACCGCCGTCGAAACCTGGCTCAACACCATCTCCCCCGACCAACTCGACGCCCTCCGCCGTAACAACCAGGAAGCCTTCGATGCGGTCCAAGGTGTGCGTGGCTCCCTGAATGAACTGAATTTTAAGCTGAGCACAAGTAGCAACTCATCGTCATCATCTATCGAAGTAGACGTCAACAAACAAGAGTTTCAGGCAGAGTTATATGAGAATTACGCCGCCATAGTCGAAAAGCTGAAACCGGAACTAAAGATGGACGAGGCTGGTGCTGTCACCGGCCTGACCTGCGAGAATCTCGGGCAGATACCCTTGGCGGCAAAACTCGGTTTCCAGGAAGGGGATGTGCTACAGAGTATAAACGGTGGAAGAATCGATAGCGTCGAATCGCTGTGGAAGCTATTGGAATTCGTTAAGGACCTAGAGTATCTCAGAGTGGTTGTGCAGCGTGACGGAGCGCCAAAAACGCTGCTCATCCGCTTCAGATAGCGCCATTTGCCCCCTCCCACTGTGGCGTGGTCTCCTGACCGCGCCACTCCCGCGACCGCAAGTCTCCCCCCGCTTGCTGTCCCTGTTGTCCTTGTTGTCCCTGTTGTCCCTCCTCGCCTGCGGAAACTCCCCTTCCCTCTGCGCTGTGGCCCGGTCTCCCGACCGCGCCACTCCCCCGACCGCAGGTCTCCCGTCCCTGCCGTCCCTGCTGTCACTGCTGTCCGTGCTGTCCCTGCCCCCCCTCGTCTGCGGAAACTCCCCTCCCCTGCGCGGTATCATATCCTCAC
>JACPGD010000005.1 GCA_016182645.1 Candidatus Hydrogenedentota bacterium
CCCCTAGCAACGTCCAGCTGTTTCGCCGGCGGGGTTGCCGGAGTCCGGCGCGTCTCACCCACTTTCGAGACCTCAGACATCCTAGTCCTCGTGGCAATGCCGCAGGTGCAAGTTTTGTACCAGAGCGCTTCCCCTCAATTCACAGCGACTCTATCATATTGAGGGAGTTGACAAAAGCGCGCTCAGGGCAATACCTTTGGGCACGTGCCTGCCCCAAAGGCATTACGCTCACGGAGGGAGAAGTTGCTCGCTTCATACGCAGTCGCTGTTCTGGGGGGCCTCATCCTATACAAGACTTTGCCAAGGACGGCAGCCGCTATCCAGGAGTTTGATAACAAGTTCGTCCAGCGCTACAACCCGCTCCCATACCCATCATCCATTCCTGAAATGCCGCTGGCGAAGTGCAAGAATCGACTTGCTCCTCCTCCTTCCCCTGGCTGGCCCTTAATCCCCCCGTTCTTCTGCCAAATCCCATTTAATCCTATATTTGTCATGTAGCTTTACAAACAATCAATATAGGGATAGAATAAACCTAAAGGGTTAATGTGCGGCGTTCCGGCAAGGTACTTGCAGGGCTTGCGGCTAGGAGTTTTGGTGCGTCCCAAACAACACGCGTTGGGGTGCACATGGATGGCTGCCTTAAACGGCAAGCGGTACGATGAGGTGTGCCCCGTACGTGGGGATTTCGATGGGTGGGACTTCCTTCGCCATTGACCGATCCGCAATGTCTTGCGGCGGACAGGGGTAGCCCACTGGGTAGGGGCCGCCAATTACAGGGTGGATGAAATGAATCGAAAAGGTGGGAAGCACAATTGGTCATACGGGGGCTCCTTTAGCGGGACATCGTTGTGCCCCCCAGCATCGCAGCGGCGGGGTTGCCAGAAAGCGCTGCTGGTGTGCATTACTCTCCAGGCACTCGCTGCCTGGGCTGCACCGCCCGCGAACGATGATTTCGCAAATGCGGAGGTGCTGCTGGGGGCTTCCGGCACCATCTACGTGAATGGCAATAGCGAGGCGACGAAGGAGACCGGGGAGCCCAATCATGCGGGACAGCCTGGTGGGTATTCCGTTTGGTGGTCCTGGACAGCCCCATCGAATGGAACGGCTTATTTCGATACTCACGGCAGCGGCGCCGACACGCTCCTGGCCGTCTATACGGGGAATAGTGTCAATGCGCTGACGGAAGTGGCATCAAACGACGATGACGGTGGGGACACATCCGGTGGAAGCGGATTCAGCTTTCAATACAACGTAGGAACGATTTACCACATAGCCTTGGACTCTAAGTCCTCGTATATGGGTCAGATGAACCTTCATTGGCTCATGTCTGCCTCCGGTGCTGGGGTGAACTATGTCTTCAGCCGCATGTGGCCCACGCTTCAGCAACCTTGGTACTTCAGTTATCCGGAAGGCGTGGCCGTTGATGGCGCGGGCAACGTCTATTTGGTGGATAGAATCCATAACAGGGTCGCCAAATTCACGCAAGACGGCGTGTTTCTTTCACAAATCGGAAGTTATACGCAAGGTTCGGGGGACGGCGAGTTTTACGACCCATCATCAGTGGTGGTGGACAGTGCTGGCAATGTTTTCATTTCGGACTCCGGGAATGATCGAATCCAGAAATTTAGCAACCAGGGCGCCTTTCTGGGCAAATGGGGAACCCGGGGATCTGGTGATGGCCAATTCATTTCTCCGATGGGGCTGGCCCTGAATTCGGCGGGAGACCTCTACGTGGTGGACCGCGGTAACTGCCGTATTCAGAAATTCACGAGCGATGGCGAATATCTTGGACAGTGGGGCACCGAAGGTACAGGGGATGGACAGTTTTTCTATCCGCAGGGTGTGGCGGTGGACACTGCGGGCAGCGTATACGTGACGGACGATTGGAATTGTCGCATCCAGAAGTTCACGAGCGACGGTGTGCTCCTGACCAAGTGGGGCAACTGGGGATCGGGGGATGGACAGTTTTTGCTTCCCTATTTCGTAGCGGTGGATACCCAGGGCAATGTCTATGTGGCCGACGAACGGAATAATCGTATTCAGGTGTTCGGCAGCAATGGGACATTTCTTCGGAAATGGGGCGCTGAAGGTGCGGCGGACGGACAGTTTAATTGGCCTCACGGCGTGGCGGTGGATGGCATGGGAAACGTCTACGTAGCGGACGCGTATAACGCTCGCATCCAGAAGTTCACTCGTGACGGTGGATTCCTCAGCAAGTGGGCCAGTGCCGGGCCTGAACCAGGCAGTTTCTTTGCTCCCTATGGGATGACGTTGGATGGATCGGGCAATGTCTACGTGGCGGATTCCAGGAATCACCGGCTCCAAAAGTTTGCACCCAGCGGCACCTTTGTAGCGTCTTGGGGCAGTTACGGGACAGGAGACGGTCAGTTCAATGGACCGTCTGGGGTGGCGGTAGATGGCGACGGCAACATCTACGTAGCGGACTCACTGAACAATCGAATCCAAAAACTCAACAGCGCTGGGGAATACTTGACAAAATGGGGAAATGACGGTACGACTGACGGCAATTTCAGCGAACCCCGGGGTGTCGCAGTGGATAGTTTTGGCAATGTCTACGTTGCCGAATACTGGAATAACCGCATCCAGAAGTTTACTGCCGGCGGAACATTCATCGAATGGTGGGGGAAAAGGGATCCAGGGCCACCGAGCAACGACGGGAGTGGGAATGGCGAGTTCCATAGTCCTACTGATGTTTCAGTGGACGGCGTGGGCAATGTTTACGTGGCAGACACTGGGAACCATCGCATTCAGAAGTTCACAAGTGATGGAACCTTTGTCACGAAATGGGGTGGATACGGCACAACAAATGGCCTATTCAATAATCCCCATGGAGTAGCGTCAAATAGCGCGGGCAAGGTCTACGTGGCGGATACCTACAACGAGCGGATTCAAGCCTTTAACTCGTCGGGCGCGTTCCTGGGAACCTTCGGCACGTCTGGCGCTGGTCCGGGCCAGTTCGACACTTTGTTTGGCATAGCCGCCACGCCCAGCGGCGATTTCGTATATGTGGCAGACACCGGCAATAACCGTATTCAGGTCCTTCGTCTCTTGGCCGTTCTTCCGTCGAGCAAGGCCATCGTCGTGGCGGCGGGCGGCGCCTTTCCCGGTAACAACCTCTGGGATTCCCGGTAACAACCTCTGGGATGCCACGCAACTCTGTGCGAACTTTGCCTATCGCACGTTAACCTATCAAGGTTTTACGAAGGAAACCATTCAGTATCTTTCCTCGGACTTGGATCTGGACCTCGACGGCAATGGGCAGGCCGATGATGTGGACACCGATGCTACGAACGCGAACCTGCAGAATGCCATTACAACTTGGGCCGCCTCCGGCGGGACCGAGGACGTGGTGGTATATCTCGTGGACCACGGCGGCAGTGGCTCGTTCCGGATGAGCGCGACGGAGACGTTGTCGGCGGCGGAGTTGGACGGCTGGTTGGACACGCTGCAATCGAGCATCACGGGGACGCTGACGGTGGTGTACGAAGCGTGCCAGTCGGGATCGTTCGCGGCGGCGCTGGCGCCGACTGCGGGACAGAGCCGGATCGTGATCACGAGCACGGATTTGGGGGAGAACGCCTATTTCCTGTCGCAGGGCACGATCAGTTTCTCGATCTTCTTCTGGACGCATGTGTTCAATGGCGCGAATGTGCTGGATGCCTACACGTTAGCCAATGAGGCGATGACGCAGGCCATCGACACGCAGCATCCGCAGTACGCGGCGTCGGCGGGGCTGGCGAACACCTTCATCGGCAATGGCACGGTCATCCAGGGCGAGGCGCCCGTGATTGGGGCGGTTTCGGCGGGACAAACCATCACCGGCACGAGCACGGCTACGCTGTGGGCGGATCCGGTGACGGATACGGACGGCATCGCGCGGGTGTGGGCGGTGCTGAGGCCACCGAATTTCCAGTCGCTGTCGCCGGATAACCCGGTGCAGGAGTTGCCCACGTTTGATTTACAGCCGCTGGGCGCAGGGCGTTACGAGGCGAGCTACGACGGTTTCAACGCGCCGGGGCTCTACCAGATCGCGATTTACGCGCGCGACCGGATCGGCAACACGTCCGTGCCGGAACTGACGACGATTTCCGTGAATAGCCCCTTGAAGCGCAAGGCGATTATCGTGGGCGGCGGGCGCCAGCCGGACCCGGTGTGGCCGTCCTACGAGAACGCGCTCGGCCGCGCCTACAACGCGCTGAAGGTGCAGGGGTACACCGACAACACGATCGCCTTCCGCAGCCCGGTCACGTTTACTGCGGGCGTGGACGGCGCACCGTCCCTGAGCAATATCGAATACCTCATCAAGACCTGGGGTACGTTTGATACGTATGATCTGGTGATTTACTTCGTTGGCCCGGCGAGTGGCGCCGGGTTCGAGATCAATGCGGTCGAAACCTTGACGCCCGCCCAGCTCGATGCGTGGGTGGACATTGCGCAGTACACCATCCCCGGCATTGTGACCGTGGTGATGGACGCGACGGATTCCGGCACGTTCCTGAATCAACTCTCCCCGCCCGCGAACACGCAGCGCATCACGCTGGCGAGCACACGCCCGGGCGAGACGGCGCGCTTCTTGAGCGGCGGCGATCTCAGTTTCGATACCGGCAACGGCATCGGCAACGAGAAACTCGACGGCGTGCTTGCGCGCAGCCACGTGATCGGCGCGGGCATCCAGCTCGCGGGCGATGACCCCGTCATTGGCGATGCCGGCACCACGCCCGCCTCGCTCAGCAGCGGCACGACCGCGACGGTCTGGGCGGACGATGTTACGACGACCGGCGCCATCGACTTTGTGACGGCAACCATCATGCCGCCGGGCGGCGGCTCGCCGGTGCAAGTTGCCCTGGCGAATGTCGGCGGCGGGCGCTACGAGGCCGCCTACAATAGATTCACACACTACGGCGACTACCAGATCAGCGTAGTGGCCGTCGATACCGAAGGCGGCACCTCGCTGCCCGCGGAACGCTCACTCACCCAGCAACTCGGGGCGGACCCCTACGAAGTGGACGACACCCTTGCCCAGGCGCGGACGACCGGCATCTTCGGCGAAATGACGCGCCACAATTTCCATGACTTGGGGGATTTCGACTGGTTGCGCTTCTGGGCGCAGGCGGGTGAAGTTATCACGATGGAAACGCTGAATCTCGAAGCCAACTGTGACACCGAGATCGCGCTCTTCTATCCGAATGGCAGCGCGGTGATGGACGCGGGCTTCCCTGTTGTCGACGACGACGGCAGCGCCGAGCCCTTTGCCTCATACTACATCCTCACGATCCCGCAGGGCAGTTATTACTATTTGCGTGTCCGCTTCTCCCCCGGCGGCAGCGGGGCCGGCTATGGACTCGGTACCGGCTACGACGTGCGTGTGTCACAAGACGTTGTCGGCTGCCTGGCCTCGGCCAATCTTACCGTCTACGCGCTCAGCGGCGGCACCAAGATCAGTGGCGCCACCGTCACCATTGCCGTCACCCCCGCGGGCGGCGTGCCCTACAGCGAAGTGGCCACGACGAACGGCAACGGCGAAGCCATCTTCCCCACCTTGAGCGACGAAGGCAGCTATAGCATCCAGGTGACCAAGTCCGGCTACCAGCCCTTCAACACCAGCCAGAGTGTGAGTTGTGGCGACAGCGCCTCCGTCGATGCACCGCTCACAGCCACGAATCCCGGCGCTGTCCTCGGCCTCAGCCCGGGCAGCCTCGAATACGGCCAGGTCGCCCTCGGCGTTCACCGCGACCTCACCCTCACCGTCACCAACACCGGCACCGGCACGCTCAGCGGCAGCGCCAGCACCAGCGGCGTCTTTAGCATTCAAGGCGGCAACACCTACAGCCTCACCGCGGGCCAGAGCAGAGTGCTCACCGTCCGCTTCACGCCGAGCGCGGCGCAGACCTACAACAGCACACTCACCCTGACCGGCGGCAGCGGCGCCACCGCCGCCCTCACCGGCTCAGGCTTCAACCCCGCCGCGGGCGTGCTCGGCGACGTCAACACCGACACCCAGATCAATGCCCTCGATGCGACACTCATCAACCTCTACCTGCTTTATGCCCACGACGAATCGGCGCTCAACGCACAACTGGCTACGCTCGGCATGAACCCCTTCGTCCCCAATCTCGCCGACGTTGACCGTGCCGGCAGCGGCAATGGCATCACCGCCCGAGACGCGACCTTGGTCAACCTCGAACAACTCATGGGCCGCAGCCCGCTCAACGCCTACCTTGCCACCATCGCCCAGCCCAGCAGCCACGCCGGCGAACCCGTCGAATGACCTAAGCCCGCACAGAAGCCACAAACTCTCACAGTGGTGCAATGCTGGCCGGAATTCGGCAGCCTATGGGACCTTCACCGCGCCATACCGAGGAAGCCATTCCATGACTTTTTCATGTAGACCGGTTGCATATTTATGGCAGTCGCCCCAAGATGCTCCAAAACTACTGGACAAATCCCGCCACTCCTGCAATAATCGGGGTTGCGTTACCGGGTGTGTCTTGTTCCAGGGGTGCGGGCAGACAAGCAGAGGACGCCAGCGTGAGTGACTCTTCTGGATGGAGTGGTGTTTCCAATGACTTTACTCTGGGGTGGCGCCCTCAAGCGGTTACGCTTGAGGGTGGGTCGGAAGGAGTGCCCGCGGGTGGTTCTGACAATCAACCGCGTTCACCCCGTCTGACAGCGCGGATTGGCCTGTCGCTTGCCCTGCTGACTGTACTCGTGGCGGCTGTTGCGCCCGCCCAGGAAAACCCGGGCGAAGTCTGGTATGAACTGCCCGCGCCCACGGCCCTGGTTGGCGAACCATTTGTCGTGAAGGTCTTCCTCAACGTCGGCACGCAAAGACCCGACACGTTCCTGCTCTACCTAAACTTCGACAACAGTGTTCTTCACGTTCCCTACTCCACGTTTACGGGCTTTCCTCCAGTCTTTTCCAATCCTAACCTGGCCCCCGGTCAAACGCTGGTCGATGCCGGAATTACTGACCTCCGTTTCACGCACCTTGAGCAGAATCCCGGCGAAATCACAGTCCTCCGCGCCGGAGGCCGCGGTACGCCCTGGCCCCTCACTGGCGTCATCGAAATATTGCAGATCACCTTCGAACCGCAGGCCGCTACACTGTTCACGACCCTCAGCGGCACGCTCGTGGAACTGTTCGATAGCGGCCTGTTGAATATTGGGGAGGAACATATTGTCCTTGAATCAACCGTGACCATCGAGGGTCCCGGCGAGGGCGAGGGCGAGGGTGAGGGCGAGGGTGAGGGCGAGGGTGAGGGCGAAGGCGAGGGGGAGGGCGAGGGCGAGGGTGAGGGTGAGGGTGAGGGCGAAGGGGAAGGGGAAGGGGAGGGCGAAGGTGGCGGCGAAGGCGAGGGTGAAGGCGAAGGTGAAGGCGAGGGTGAAGGGGAAGGGGAAGGGGAAGGTGAAGGTGAAGGAGAAGGTGAGGGTGAAGGAGAAGGTGAGGGTGAAGGAGAAGGAGAGGGTGAAGGTGAAGGTGAAGGCGAGGGTGAAGGAGAAGGCGAAGGAGAGGGCGAGGGTGAAGGCGAGGGTGAAGGAGAGGGCGAGGGTGAAGGCGAGGGTGAAGGAGAAGGCGAAGGAGAGGGTGAGGGCGAGGGCGAAGGTGAGGGCGAAGGAGAGGGTGAGGGCGAGGGCGAAGGTGAGGGCGAAGAGCCGGACGAAGCGTTGGCAGAACTTCTGCTGGATGGGTTTGCCACCGCTGACGAAAACGGCGATGGAGCACTGAGTTTTGAGGAAGCAGCGTCTTACATGCAAGACCAGGGAATCCCACTAACTCAGTCACAGTTCGACACACTCGCCGCAGGCGATGGATCGTTGACAGAGGAGGAATTAGAATCTGTTGCCGGTGGGACGTTCTGCTGCGACAGGCTCCGTCACGGCCTGGACAGCTTGTTCATGATCGGTCTCGTGTGTGTGGTGCTCAGTCACTGGCGCCAGGGTCCTGGTGCGGTTCGCGGTGCGTCCTCTTTGACTGGAGACGGCCACGAAGGAGACTGATCGGAACGCCATAGTTCGGGGAGCCAACAGGGGCGCAAAGGTAAGGGTGCCATGAACCTGAATATTTCTTCTGATATCGCGGGGATCGTGGAGAAGGCCATCGCCGCGGCCGTCAACCGGGGTCAGTTCTTCGTGGGGGTCGAACAACTCTTCACCGCCATCCTGGAAACGGCGGACCAATTGCCGGACAGCGTGAAAGAGCAGTGGCTCAACCCGTTGTTCGCAACACAACGCGAAGTTGGGAAATTTGTCTGGCGCACCCCTGTGCGCTCCCCCTCCGGCGAAGTCGCCTACAGCCCCCGCGCCATCCAGGTCCTCATGCACAGCAGCAAGGTCATTCGCGGCGGACCGCCCGCGTCCGCAGGACACCTGCTGCTCGCCATTCTCCTCGATGGCCTCTCCAGTCCCAGCCGCGGCATGGATTGGCTGAAGCTGGATCGCGTCGCCCTCGCAAAACTCCTGCAACAGGAATTGCCTAAACTCGCCAGGCCCACCGTGGCGCAGGCCGCGCCTGGCGCCGCAGCCTCACCCGCCCCCGCCGGGAGCCAGGAAGTTTTCGAACAAGTTCCGGCCACGGGCGGCCAGGCCGCATCGCTCGAGTCCCTCACCAGGAACCTCTCGGAAATGGGACGGCGCGGCGAGTTGAGCAAGGTCGTTGGCCGCGATGAGGAGATGTACCAGATACTGCAAATCCTCTCACGCCGGAACAAGAACAACATCATGCTTGTCGGCGAGGCCGGCGTCGGCAAAACGCAGTTGGTCGAAGGGCTGGCCCGCTTTCTCGCCAAGAACCCCAGTGCCGGCAACTATGAATTCCTTGAACTGAACCTGGCCGCCCTCATGGCCGGCACCCAGTATCGTGGCGCTTTCGAGGAGAAGATCCTCGTCCTGCTCGAACAACTGAAAGGCTCGGAAAACACCGTCCTTTTCATCGATGAGGTCCATCTCATCATGGGCGCCGGCGCCACGGAATCCGGGAGCATGGACTTCGCCAACCTTATCAAACCTGCCCTCGCCCGCGGGGAGATCCGCTGCATCGGCGCCACCACGATCACCGAGTACCGGAAATTCGTCGAGAAAGATCCCGCGATCGAACGCCGCTTCCAGATGGTCCGTGTCGAGGAATTGTCGGAGGACGCAACGCTCCAGGTCTTGCAGGTGCTTCAGCAAAAACTCGAGCAGCACCACCAGATCAAGATCAGCCCGCGCTCGCTCTCCGCGGCCATCGCGCTTTCTCAACAGTACCTTCCCAACCTGCGGCTGCCGGACAAGGCCATAGATGTCCTGGATCAAGCCTGTGCGCGCTACCGCCTGAAACTCATGGGCATCAAGCACACGGCCTCTGTCTTCAATACTCCCGAGGAGAAGGAAAGCCTCACGCCCCATGAAGTGCGCAAGGTAATCAGTCAGATGACCGGCGTGCCCATTGAAGAACTCACCGGCCGCGAACGCATGCAACTGAACGACCTCGAAAAACGCCTGCTGAACCGCATCATCGGGCAGGACGAAGCCGTCACCCGCGCCGCCGCCGCGATCAAGAAATCGCGTGCCGGTCTCTCCGATCCCAATCGGCCCGACGCCGTGATGCTCTTCCTCGGGCCGAGTGGTGTCGGCAAAACGCACCTGGCGAAGGTGCTGTCCGAGGAAGTCTTCGGCTCGCCCAAGCATCTCATGGTGTTCGACATGTCCGAATACGTCGAGGAGCATTCGGTCTCACGCTTGCTTGGCGCGCCGCCCGGCTACTCCGGCCACGAGGAAGAGGGGCGGCTGGCCAGCGCCGTCCGCGCCAATCCCTTCTGCATCCTGTTGTTCGACGAGATCGAAAAGGCGCACCCGCGCATCTTCGATATCTTCCTGCCCATCCTCGAGGAAGGCCGCCTGAAAGACAACCGCGGCCGCCTCATCAGTTTCCGCAACTCGGTGCTCATTTTCACCTCGAATATCGGCGCCGCCTTGCTCAAGGAAAACCAGGTCGACACGGTGCGCGAGGCCCTGCTCGAAGAACTCCAGCAGCATTTCCGGCCCGAACTCGGCAACCGGATCGACGACATCATTCCGTTCTACCCGCTGCTGGCGGAAGACGTGCGGAAGATTCTCTGGCTCGAGATGAAGCAAGTGAAAGCGCGCCTGGATGAAAAGCAGATAGCCTTCAAAGTCTATCAACGCGCCTATGAGACCCTCGCCGAGGCCGGCTACTCGCCAGAGTACGGCGCCCGCGAACTCCGGCGCGTCGTCGATCAGCGCGTCACCCGCCCCATGAGCGATTTGATCATCAGCGGAGAAGTGCAGGCGGGGGACACCATCGAAGTGGTCATGCAAGAAAACGAACTGATAGTACGCAAGGCGGTGGAGGCCATGGCCGAAGCCGTGGCAGGGTGAATCCAATGATACAAGGCGACACACTCGAACTGTTGAGCGGTCCCGAAGACGGGACCCAGTATCCCTTGGCCGGCGGCGTGGTGGATATCGGCAGCGCCGATGACTGTGGCGTTCAGGTGCGACTGGATGGGCAACTGCGCCCGCATCACGCGCGCCTGACAAACATCGCTGATACCTACGCGATCCGTTGTCTCGAAGGCAGCAATGTCCTCGTCAATGGCAAACGCGTGGGGCGCCTCCGCTCACAAGTCCTTCAAAATGGCGGTCTGCTCCAGGTCGGGGACAGCCTCTTCTTCCTGCATGGCAAGCCCGGCGCGGGAGCGCAAGGCCAGGCGCAATTGTTTGCGTCCGATCTCGGGTTCTTCCTGAAGGCCACCCTCGGGCAGACCTTTACGCTCGGCAGATCGCTCTTCAGCATCGTCTACGCGCTCCTCGCGCCCGTTCTGTCTCTGTTCAAGCCTCTCGTCTATCTGGTCCTCCTCCTGGCACTCGGCGCCGCCGCCCTCTTCCTCATGAAAGGCTGGCTCCTGCACCAAGTGTTCAACATGTTCGGCTGGCTCCGCTACTACCTCTGGAACTTCTTCTCCTATATCACCTAAGCCGGCATGGCCGGAACCAAATGCCTGTACCTCACGTAATGTCCGGCCTCTGTGCCGGACGCTACCGCTTTCGCGTAATATTCGACACCTTATGGGGTCGCATGCCCAGCCCCAGTCTTCGGGGCAAGACATGCCGGTTCTTCGCAGCCCGCCCGTCCATCCAGTCCATCTCGTCCATAAAATGCCTACCAAAGTCCTGAATCCACGCTCCCTTTTCAACTTTTCGTAAACTCCTCCAATAACCACTGGCAATTGACGACCTTCTCCACCAAGTCCAGCGGCAGATAGAAATACTGGCACGAAGGCTCAAACCCAATCCGCGAATCCTCCCGCGTCAGCGTGAACAACTCCCGCGCCAGCGCAATCTCCGACTCGAGCCGCCGTCTGATTTCCTCTCGCAGCCGCTTCCGCTCTTCCGGCGTCAGTGTGTTCTCTCCTGCCGCCAGCGCGTCCCGCGCCATTACAAAACGCGTCTGGTTCGCCACCGACTGAAAATGAATCGCCGCCGCCCGCGCATAGCGCAGGTCCGCCTCCGCCGCGGTGCGCCGCGCCGGCAGCGTGAGCGCCACCGCCTCCCCCAGTGCCGCAATCCCGGGCTGCCACCCCGCAACGATCTTTTCAAACTGTGCGGCAAACACCTCCGGCGGGTACGGCCCGCGCCAGCCATTCATATCATCGTAGGGAAAGCCCCACATCGTTGCAGAGTAATTTGTTTTCGAGCGGTACAAGGGGTTTGCCGGGCCGCACTGCACCGGACAGGTGTAGACCACGCTGATATGAAACGGGTACTCCCGAAATGCCTCGCTCATCAGGGTCCACGCTTTGCGTGCCAGGGGGAAGCCCTGCTCTCCGAAGCGTTCGCGCGCCAGTCGATCCAGCACCGTGGAAGTCTCCAGCATGGGCGCGCGGCAGAGTTCGGCCGCCACCCGCAGGTTGGGCGAGGGGTGTCCGCCCATTGTCCATCCGATCAGCATGGCATTCAGGTGTGTTGCGACCAGCAGCTTGCTGCAGTGCTCTGCCACCAGATCCAGTACTGGCAAATACGGCACCGTGGCGATTTCGCACGTGTTATTGAACTGGATCTCCGTCCCTGTCTTCAGCCCCGCCTCCTCGGCCACCCTCCAGTGCGACAGCGAGCGTGGCCCCGGCCCCACCGACGAAATCGAATACTCGCCCACGTTGCTCTGGATGCCCCCCCGCTCGATCGGCAGGTTCCACTCGCTCACCGACATCAACCACACCGTTTTTGGTAAGCGCGCGATGATGTCCGGCGCGTCACCGTGCCCGCGCCAGCCCCAATCCGAAATTAACACCCGCGCTTCCGGGGCGCCGCGGTGAACGCCCTCCTCAATCGTCGCGACCACCTCCGCGATAATGTCCGCATCGCTCCGGTCTTTGCAGCGCGCGCATGTCTGCCACGCGCCGTGCGAAGCGCAATTGGTGAGGTTCTCCGACGCTGTGATCACGTAGACACCGCCCAGGCCCGGCACTTCCCGAAACACATGTGCCAGGGCGTCACTCATCCACTGGCGGACCGCCGGGTGCGACGTGCATAGCGCCGTCAGGTCCCCCTCCCGCACACCACTCATCTCTGGCAGGCCCTGGAAGAAGGCGTTGGGCATCGCCCGCGGTTCATTCAAATAGAGGTAGACGTTAATGCCGAATCGTCTTGCCCGCTCGACCAGTTCCGACAACGCCCGTAGCCGGGGCTTCCAGCCCCGTTCCCCTCCCTCCCCTATTTCGCCGCCAAACTCCGGAAATACCTCCCCACCCGGCGCCAAATCACGCAGCACCGCCTGCAACCACACCCCATTGATCCCCACCGCCGCAAGGCGCGCCAGCAGTCCGTCAGGATAAGGGTCTAACTTAGGATTCAGTAGCGGGTCGCCATACACCGCAACATAGGAATAGACAATTCGCTGGAATGCGGTTGCATCGTCCTCCGCCACAATCGGGAGAGCGGCGGAAAGCGGTGTGCTCAGTTGGCGCACAAAATCAAATCGCGGCGCCGCGGGCTGCCGGATCTCTTCCCCGAAAGTCTCTTCAACCACCCGCCGGATTTCCGCGGCGCGCGTCCGCGCTGCCTCCGCCGGCGCCATATAACGCAGTGCTTCGCACCGCGGTTTCAAGCGCCCCAGTTTGATCCACAGGAAATCCTCTTCGCGCAACGTGAACGCCAGCCGCTCCGGCGTCATCTCCAGCAACTCGAGCAACTGCGCATACGGCAGCAGGTGCCAGTTCCGCCGGATCAGCGTCGCGTAGCCTCGTTCCCGCAATTCCGGCGCAACGTTCGCTTCCCGCGGCAGCCCCATCGATTCCGCCACCGCGGTCACGTCCTCCACCGCCGAGCCCAGCACCCGCGCCAGCTTCTCCGGCGGCACAGCGTTCCAATTCCGCCAGACAAACTCGTGCAGCCGATCCGGAAAATGTCCCGACACCAGCGCCGCCCGCTCCTCTCCCTGTGGCAGGATGCTGTCCTCCCCCAACGCCGCCGCGGCCCAAGCCGCCACCAGCGCCGCCACCCATACCCCTGCAATCAGCGTGCGTGGCATCATGGTGCATTGACTCCTTGTTGTTCTGAGCGAACATCATCCGCCCTGTTCGTCCTCCATCTTGTCTATTTTGTCCATTGGAGATGATAATCTCCAGCAACCTGGCAGGCGGGCCGGCGGCACATCACCACGCTCGGCCCGGCGGCCTCTTCAATCCGGCCCAAGAAAATTGATCGCCCCGCTCGTCATTCTGTACAATTCCTCCCCGTGCCGGAGTGGTGAAATTGGCAGACACGCACGGTTCAGGTCCGTGTGCCGTAACTGGCATGGAGGTTCAAGTCCTCTCTCCGGCACCAGCTTCTTCCCGCCTATTTCTTCGTCTCGTAGCGCGCCTTGAATTCCTCCTGCCGCTTCTTCCGCAGTTCCACCTCGGCGGGGTCCATCTTGTTCAGGAACCACTTGTGGTTGTCGCTGCTCAAGACTTCGTCCAGCTTGGCCTGAAGCGCGGCCGCGGCGGTCTTCTTGGCCGCGTCTTCAGACTGCGCGTTCTTCTCCGCTAATTCCTGGAGTCCCGGGATGAACTCGGTGTAGAAGTGCTTGGCAACCTCGTAGGTCCCGTGCCAATGCGTGATGTCCGGGCCCATCATCGAAGCGCCGTGCCGGGCGCGGCGCCCTTCATGGTGCCAGATTTCGTACCAAACAAACTCGATGGCGTTGGAAAACTCGACCGGCGATAGCAGCGGTTTGGCCGCGGTCATGAGTTCGAGTCCCGGCTTCGCAAACTTGGCGTGATAGAGTTCGATGAGCTGGTCGTATTGCGTGTAGAAGCTGTCGAAGAAGTTGACGTTATGGCAGCTCAGGCAGACCTGCTTCATGTTCTCGCGCCGCGCTTGCCACGTCAGGTCCTTCCCGGGCAATCCCAGCTTCTCGTCGGCCACTTCCGGGCGCACCGACACCGCCGGCCGATTGTTCCAACTGATCCGCGTGCCGACGTCATGCGTGACGGCCAGGTTCTTCGTCGCGCTCATGTGGCACGTCGCGCAGGTGGGCGCCGCGCTGTAATCTTCGCCCACGATCCACTTCTCGTTCGCGAGCGCCATCTCATTGATGTTCGCGCGGAACGCGATGCCGTGCTTGCTTTCGTTGTAGATTTCAATCTGCGGATGATCTGGTCCCATGTGGCACTTGCCGCAGTTCTCCGGCTGGCGCACCTGTTCGACCGAGAATTGATGGCGCGAATGGCAGGCCGAGCACGAACCTTCCGAGCCGTCCGGATTGATCCGGCCAATGCCCGTGTTCGGCCAGGTTGCGGGGTCGGGGCGTCCGCCGGGGAGAATCTTAATTTCCGTGCCGTGGCACTGCCAGCAGCCGTTCACCGCCGCCGCCGACACGCCCTCGGGAAAAGCCGCCGTGATCATGCCGCGGTTTCCTTCTACCACTTCCGCGAGCGTGTTATCGAGGGAGCCTAGGATGCGCGCGCCCTTCGAGTGATGCGAAGCGGAGAACTCCTCGACCTCGCGCGGGTGACAGCGCGCGCAGTCCTTGGGCGACACGACCACCGAGATGTATTGGCCTTCATGCAGCCAGGCGTCCGGGTCGTCCTTGAGCGCGCGGTGGCATTCCATACAGCCGATATTGCCCCGGAAATGCTTACTCGATCCCCATTCGCGGTAAATCGATGGGCTTTCCACCTTGTGGCAGTCGGCGCATTCTTTCGATTCCTTCGAGAGCTGGGGCAGCACATAGCCCGCGCCCGGTACCGGCCCCCCCTCCTGCGCCGCCACGCCCGCCGCCACTGCCAGCGTCAACCCTGCAATCAAGCCCAATCGCATCATGACACACCTCCTGTTACGCCCGAGGGCGTGATCACACTTCTTGGGTCCGGCACCGGAATTGGCCGGTCATAATCGGAATCGCCACGTGCAGCATCCACGAAAACAGCAACAAACCGAACTCCCAGATGCCGATGCAGACCAGCGTCTCGTTGAGCGACGGCGTGTATTCCACAATGTTCCCGAGCGGCGTCGGCACGAAGCCCGGAACAATCAGGCCCATGCCCTTTTCAATCCAGATGCCGATGATCGCCAACACGCACGCGGTATTGAGGAACCAGATGCGGCGGGCGAGCGGCGGGATAATGAGTATGATGCCGGCCACCAGTTCCATCAGCATGGCCGACCACATCCACGGCACCAGCGCGTCGTGCCCGTGCAGCCCGAAGAAGAGGTAGCGCGCCGAACTACTGTGCACCGACGCCGAGTAGAACTCCTTGAATGCTTCACAGCCCAACAGGAAGAGGTTGACCAGCAGCGACACGGTGACGATGTTGCGCAGCAAGTGCAGCGCGCGATCCGAGATTTCATAGTGCGACATGGCGCGGATAATCTGGAAGACGAGGATGAGAATCCCCGGGCCGGCCGTAAACGCCGAACCCAAAAAGCGCGGCGCCACAATGGCCGTGTTCCAGAAGGGCCGCCCCACGAGGCCCACATACAAGAACGCCGTCACAGTATGGATGCTCACGGCCCAGGCGATCGCGACGAGCACGAAGGGCATGTAGAACAACAGCGTCGGCTTGCGGTCCATGTATTTCATGAAGAGCAGGTAGCCGCAGATGTGCAGGTTCAGCAGCAGGTACCCATTCAAGACGATGACGTCCCACGACAGCATCGAGCCAGGGAAATTGAAGACCCCTACGACCGGGACCAAGTGCCAGAAGCGATCCGGCCGTCCCAAATCGACCATCACAAACAACAGCGACATCACAATCGCCGCAATGGCGAGCAATTCGCCAAACAGGACGACATCGTGCATCTCTTTGTTGCGGTAAATATAGGCGGGAATCACCAGCATCACCGCCGCCGCCGCCACGCCGACGAGATAGGTGAAATTGGCGATGTACGCGCCCCAGGACACCTGGTCGGTCAGGCCCGTCACGGTCAATCCCTGTGCAAGCTGCTTCGAATACGCATACAGTCCAATCCCCGACACCACGGACAGGAGCGTCATCCACCCATAGAAGCGTCGCGTCCCGCTGAAACTCAGCACGAACGCCCGGCAGAGAAAGACGATATAGTCGCGGACCAGTTTCAATCTTCGGCCCTCAGTCAAAGTAATAGAAGAAGCGCGGCATCGTCCCCGCATCTTCTTTCAGGATGTACACCCGCTTGTTCTTCAGGATGTAGTGGATCTCGCTGTCCGGATCGAGCATGTTCCCGAACACGCGCGCGCCTGTCGGGCACGCCTCGAGACAGGCCGGATACTGGCCGCGCCGCGTCCGGTGCAGGCAGAATGTGCACTTCTCGACTACGCCCGCCGGACGGATGCGGTTGCTCAGGTAGCCCATGTCCGGATTGATCTCTTCCTTCGCCAATACGGGCTGGCTGAAGTTGAAGCGCCGCGCTTCGTAGGGACAGGCCGCCATGCAATAGCGGCAGCCGATGCACCAGTTATAGTCGATCACCGTGATGCCGTCCGGCTCCGTCCAGGTCGCCTGGACCGGGCAGACCTTTGTACACGGCGGATTCACGCACTGGTGGCACTGCACCGGCATGTAGTACTTCTCTTTGTGCGGCACGGTCTCGTGGTCGTAATAGTGGTCAGAGTTTTCGACATTGAGCGAGCCGGCCGGCATCTCGAGCACGCGGATGTATTCCATCTCCGGGCTCCGCGTCTGGTTGTTCTCTTTCACGCACGCCTCGACGCAGCGCCGGTTGCCGTTGCAGCGGCTGAGGTTCAGCGCATAGCCGAACTGCACCCCGTCCAGCGGCGGAATGTCCTGCACCGTGACCTTCGCCCCGTAATCGCGGGCGATCTCCGCCTC